>CAKZNX010000017.1 GCA_937132045.1 uncultured bacterium | reverse complement strand
AGGCAGAACCAGGATGCAACGGGGTTGAGACCTGGCGAGGTCCAACCATGGGGTGACGTCTATACGGTGGAGACCGACAGCTGGAATGACATACCACGTCAGGTGAATACCACTCAACCGTGGACGGTGTATGTAAAGGTGAGATACCCCAACGGTACGGAAGCACCCGCGAGTGGCACGGTGAGCATAGAAACCGTCGCCCCACTGGATCAGCCATCGCCGCCTCGAGGACCGAGCTATTATCAGGTTCTCGTGCCGCCCGAGGGCAAAGTGTTCCGGCTTGGCAAAGGCTGGCGATACCGCCTCCTGCTAGGGGGCACTGAGAAGATGCAGGTTAACGTTCCGGAGGCCAGCGATACACCGATAGTGACGTTGTATTTCGATGTCGTTGCCCCTCCGCCCCAACCGCCGGGTGGGCAGTGATAGCGTAGCTGGACAGCCCCCGGTCCCGCACGGTCGTGGCTGGGGGCTTCGGAATAGGCGCGGTGCTCCTCTCTATGACCGAGAAACGGCTGCAGGAGCCTACCGCTCGGAGCGCACCTGCTAATGCAGACGATTTCAAACATCCCCGCCACCCCGCGTACGCCGAGGATGTGTGAAAATCCGTCGCCGACAACCAGAAACATTGTAAAGAGCTCTTTCACATCCCTCTCCCCGAAGCAGGGAGAGGTTTCGAACTGCCCCTTCCCGCGTCGGCAAGGGGGTTGGGGGATAGATTTGGTATTTTTACAACACTCCCGCGCACACTTGACTTTTCGCTGGGTTTCCGTTACTAATGTAGTGTGTCACGTACCGCCGTCCACATACATCGGTCCACCGCATCGATTCAGGGGGCACTGCGTTTCGACCAGCGTACGAAGCGGCTGGTGCCGCGCCTGAAGGCGGGGGATATTGCGCTCATCGACCACCCTGACCTCGACGGCGTCGCGGCGGAAGCGCTGGTATCCCGGCAGGTGTCTGCGGTGGTGAACCTCTCGCCGTTTGTGACCGGACGGTATCCCAACTCTGGACCGGGAATCCTCCTGCGGGCGGGCATTCCGCTATTCGAGTGTCACGACCGGCACATTGCGGAGCTGGTGCAGGAGGGCGCTCTCGCCACGATTGACGGCAACATCCTGCGCCTCAGCCACGCGCCCGACAGGGAGTTTGTGCTGGAGCATCTTGATGAGGAGCACATCCAACAGTTGCTGACGGCGGCGCAGGAACGACTGAAAACAGAGCTGCGTGCCTTTGCCCAGAACACGCTGGAATACCTGCAACAGGAAAGTGACCCCCTGCTGGATGTGCTGGAGGTGCCGGACATCAGCACGCCCATCGCGGGCAGGCATGTGGTGGTGGTGGTGCGCGGCGAGCGGTTCAAGCAGGACCTCAGCGCCATCCGCAACTACATCCGCGACATGCGCCCGGTGCTCATTGGCGTGGACGGAGGAGCCGACGCCCTGCTGGAAATCGGTTTGAAGCCGCATCTGATCGTGGGAGATATGGACAGCGTGAGCGACCAGGCGCTGTATTGTGGGGCGGAGCTGGTGGTGCATCAATTCAGCAGTAGCGATCGGGTGTCACCCGGGCTGGAGCGGGTACAGCGCATGGAACTGCCACACAAAATATGGCGCGCACCGGGAACCAGCGAAGATATAGCCATGTTGCTGGCATACGAGAAGGGCGCCCAGCTCATTGTGGCAGTGGGCGCGCATTTCAGCTTGCTAGAGTTTTTGGAGAAAGGGCGACGGGGGATGTCCAGCACCTTCCTCACGCGCCTGCGAGTGGGCGACAGGCTGGTGGATGCGAAAGGGGTAAGCCAGCTGTATCCGCAGCGGTTCGCGTGGCGCGAGTTCGGCTGGCTGTTCATGGCAGCGATGCTACCGGTGGCAGTGGCTTTCCTGCTGTCGCCCGTGGGACGTGACCTTGTTCGACTGTGGTATGTGTGGCTACGTCTGCGGTTGCATTTTTAGGGGGATTGCAGAATGTATGCAGACCTGCGCTACCACCTCGTGAGCCTTGCGGCGGTGTTTCTGGCTCTGTCGGTGGGGATGCTGATCGGAGGGTTGTTTCTTCAGGCGACTCCTCAGGAGACACAGCAACGGCTGGTTCGACGCATCCAGGAAGACCTCGCGCGCATCACTGTGGAAAGCGACCGCAACCGACTGGGCTTCGAGCGAATGGACGAGGCGTTCCGATCGCTGGCGCCCCGGCTGGTTCGGGAACGGCTGAAGGCGCGTCGTGTGGCAGTGGTGCAGACAGGAGATGATGACCGCGCGCTGGCGGATACCCTCAAGGCGCTGCGCAATGCGGGTGCCGAAGTGGTATCTGTCACAATCGTCACCACCCGCTGGCTGGAGCTGGGAGATGAGGACAAGCAGAGCATCATACAGGAGCTGCGCACCCTGAAACCGAACCTGCCCGAGGACTTCAGCGCGGTGGTGAAGGCGCTAGCGAACGGCGTGGCGCTGTTCGGTTACAATCAAGCGGTGGAGATACTGAAGCGCGAGGGACTGGTGCGCACGTCTGGGGACTACACGCTGCCGTGCCGCTACGTGGTGATTGTCGGGGGTAGTTCCTCACCAGACGTGCCGCGCGCAGCCGAGGTGGATCGCCCGCTCATCCGGCAGTGGCAGTCCACAGGCATCCAGATCGTAGCAACAGAACGCCGGGACTGTGCGGTTTCCCACGTGCCGGTGTATCGGGAGACGGACATTGCCAGTGTGGACTGCATCGACACGGCGCTCGGACAGGTCACCTTAGCCTTCCTGTTGGAGGCGGAGCCTGCGGCGTATGGACTGAAGGACAGCGCAGAGAGGATATTGCCGGACGCGGTGCTGGAGGGACGATGAGCCGCGTTTTCGCCGTGGTGCCTGCGCACAACGAGTCGTCGAGTGTGGCGCATACGGTGACTGCTCTTAAAGGGCTCGCCAGCGAAGTGGTGGTGGTTGCCGATGCCTGCGATGACAATACCGCGGAGCGAGCACGGGAGGCAGGCGCCATCGTGTTGGAGCGAGCAGGCAGAGGCGACAAGGGGCGCGCACTGGCACAGGGGCTGAACTTGGTAGCCCAGCAGAGTCCGGAAGCCGAGGACATCGTGCTGCTGGTGGACGCAGACACAGGTGAGAGCGCAGGTGAAAGCATCCACCTCGTCGAGGCGGTGAGGGGTGGGCAGCTGGACTTAGCTATCGGTGTGCTTCCTCCCGCCGGAAGGCATGGCGGTTTCGGGCTGGTGGCGCGGTTTGCCCGCTGGGTGTTGCGGAAGCACACGGGCAGGCGGTTCCGTGCCCCACTGAGCGGTCAGCGGGCTGTTCGGTGGTCTGCTATCAGTCGCCTCAACGCGCTGGCAACGGGATTTGGCGTCGAGGTAGGCATGACCATCGATCTGGTGCGCTGCGGTGCGCGGGTTGGTGAGGTAGAAGTGCAGATGAGCCATCGCTTCACGGGCAGAAGCTGGCGCGGCTTCCTGCACCGTGGGCGGCAGGGATGGCATGTGTTACTTGCGAGCATCGGCTTGAGACGGGTGACTCTATGGAGATGAGGCTTCTGGCGATATTGCTCTTCGTGGGGGCGCCATTCGTGGTGTTGCTCACAGGGATTGGCGCTTTCCCGGCGCTCAGTCGCCGCTATCGGTGGCTGAAACCCAACTATCGAGGCAGGCTTGTTCCCTGCAGCTACGGCATCATCTGGTGGGCTTTTGGCACGGTGCTGTACGCCGAGCTGGTATGGGTGGCTTCTCCCGACATGCGCCCACAGGCGATGGCTTTTCTGATAACGACCTTTGGCTTTGGGCTGCTGGGTCTCATTGACGACCTGTGGGGTAGCACGGAAGCCAAAGGTCTACGCGGGCATCTGCAGGCTCTTCGTCAGGGAAGGATAACCACTGGAATGCTGAAGGCGACAGGGGGGCTGGTGGTGGCTTTCGTGGGGGCGCTTCTGCTGGAGCCGGGCTGGGATTTCGTCGTCGGGGGGCTGCTCATCGCTCTGATGGCGAACGCGATGAACCTGCTGGATATGCGCCCCGGCAGGGCGGTTTCGGTTTTCCTTGTGCTGTCGGTCGTGGTGGTTGTATATCTGTTGCGCACGGAGCAGTCGCTCACCGCGGCGATGCTCGGGTTCCTGATGGCGGCGGCGTTGCTGATGCGGCGGCGCGATGCTGCCGGTCAGGCGATGATGGGCGATGTCGGCTCGAATCTGCTGGGGGGCGTGCTGGGCGTAGCGGTGGTGGCGGGATGTCCGCTATGGCTGGAGTCGGTTGTGCTCATCCTGTTGGTCGCACTGCATGTGGCGGCAGAGCGCGTGTCGCTCAGTCACTGGATTGAGCAGACCGCGTGGGCGCGCCGGCTGGATCGGCTGACCGGGGTGCGATAGTTCATACGTCGGTGACCCGACGTATGCCCCACAGGATGGAACGATAGTAGCCGTTGTCGATGCGGGTGATGTTCACGCCGACCCCGCCCGCAGAGTGAATGAAGTGCTCCTGATCCATCGCCATGCCCACATGCGTGATGGTGCGCTGATGCGGGTCAGCACCGCCCTCGAAAAAGATGAGGTCACCCGGCTGGATGTCCGTCAATGATACCTCTGCGGTGCGCTCGAACCCCGCCTGCAGGTCGGCGTCGCGAGGGAGCACCAGCCCGCACAGGCGATATACCAGCTGCACAAACCCCGAACAGTCCAGCCCGAAGGGTGTGCTACCTCCCCAAAGGTAGGGCACGCCCAGCAGGCGCTTCGCCGTGTACACCAGCGCGTTCTGCCAGCCCACGCGCGGGACGGCGTATGCGTGCGCCTGTTGCCCCTGCGATACCACCACACCCTCTACACGAAGAGCACCGACCTTCGTCACCACCACCCACTGCGATGTCACCTCCCGAGCCTCCAGCCAGCCCTCCCGTCCGTCTGGAAGGCGCACGCCGAGCCAATCGCCCTGCCAGCGGGTTCCCTCCAGCCATGCACCCATCGGGGCGATGGTAATGTGGGGCGCGGTCGGTTCCGGCTCCTCGCGCACGAAAGCCCACAGCGCATTCACCCGATACACCGAGCCCACGCACGGATACTCCTCCGCTTCGTTCAACATGCTCACCTGAGCGGATCGTACCCAGCCTTCGTACTCGTCGTCGGTTTGCACCAGCAGCCAGCCTTCGGCTGTCTGCGCCCGGTCGCGCACGAGCAGAGTGTGTCCCAGAATCGTCTGCGACACCTGCTCGCTGTCGCCGATGGGCTGGGCATGCATTTTCACCACGTTATGTGCGACCACTGCGCGAGACACCTGAGAACCTCCTCGACAGTGCGAAAAATACCGTACTTTGCACAGCTATCACGGTGCCTTGGATTTCCTATGATAGAGATGGCTACGCGCCACGCAGCCGATGCGGTGGGCAGGGTAGCGGAAGAGCCGGTGGATAACGTCGGGCGCCGCCGCCCTGCCCCTTTTTACACCTTTAGAAGGCGAAGAAATCGCCGAGGCGTTGCGCAAGGAACAGGTCGCCGTCCACCAGCAGTTGTCCGCTCATGAACGCCTGCTCGGGTCCCATTCTGCCTTCCACCACCGCCAGGAAAGTCTGAACGCTGGTGCTGATGGTGACGTCGGCAGGGGTGCCCGATGCTCCGCGACGGACGGTGCACTTTCCTTCCGCAATGTGAATCTCCCAGACGCCGCCGCCCTCGCCGCTGAGGTTGATCCGATAGGTCACTTTCGCACCGTAGGCGCGGTCGGCGCGGAAGCGAGAGGGCAGGGCATCGAAGAAGGCAGCAACACGCGACGTGCCCGCAGGCGCCACCTGCTGTGCCATGGCTATCAGCTTGTCGGTGACGACACGCCCCGCTTTCTCCCCGACGCTCATGCTGGTCTCGTATTCATACAGCTTCAGCCCGTAGTCGGCTTCCGAGAGGATGTAGCCGAGTTCGTCATTTGCCAGCCCGACCACCATCTTCACGTCGCCCTTCATGTGCCGCTTGAGCTGGAAGCCGATGTTGGGAAATGCCTCGCCAGGCAGAGTAACCATCTGCACCGGACCCAGCACGATGTGCATGACCTCCGTGGTCACCTCGTCGGTCTGCAGAACGGGTTCGGGGAACAGTCCTGCGCGCGCTGCCTGCTTGAACCGCTCGTTTTCCAGCGGAATGTTGACCTCGGCACGCTGGATGTTGAGTGTCGCCTGCCGTACCTCCACCGCGTTGCGCAGAGCGGACAGAGCCGCCTGCCCCAGCGCTGTCCCCACCCGTTCACACTCCTTCCAGTCGTCGCCGGGCGAGTCTACCGTCACCATACCGCCCAACGCACCGTTCAGGAACACCGTAATTCCGCCCTCCGCCGACTCTACCGTCTGCCGCAGATAATGCACGATGTCCGAGGTGAGCGCCCGGATGTTCATGAGCTCGGGATGCACGGCATAGTTTACGACGGTGGCAATGGTCTTGCCATCGCCGGCGTGACGCATCTGAAGGACGGCTATTGAGGTGTCCAGGATTCTCTCGACGCGCACGTTGCGCGACACACGGCTAACCCCGTCCGCTGTGGCGACCTTCATGATTGCGGGCTGAAGGTTCTTCGCCGCCTCCTCGATGGCTTCCGCCACCCGGTTCTTCATCTGGGCATACCACTCTTTATCCACCCCGGAGACCCCCTGCTCGGGTTGCCCCCACAAGCCGATCGAGTCGGGACCGCTGTGGGTGTGTGTGCAGCCGATCAGGATGTTCTCGGCAGGCACTGAGGTAACCTTACTGCGGATTTCCTGCACCGCCGGACGCAGGAGACCGATCAGGTCGCACGAGACAATTGCCATCTTCGTCTCGCCAGCCTGAATCACCAGCGCGCTGGCGTAGACGTCGTCGTGTACCTCTTCCGCGCGGCGGTTTGCGCCGTAGCCCGCCAAGTAAGGTAGCTTGTCCGGCGTGATTTTCACACGCGCCGCTCCCGCCTGCAGGGCTTGTGCCCACGACGCCGTGGGTGGCAGAAGCGATAACACCAAGACCGACACGAGCAACGAAGCGAGATGCGACATCGAGCCCTTTCCTCCCCTTCCTCCAACGAGGATAAGTTTCCTCTAAGCCGATTCGTGGACGAGCAGATGAATCCTGCCGGTGCTAATCACTTCCTTCAGCCAGCGCCTGTAGCTGCGCTTCCCAGTCGCCAGGCTGATAGGCGTCCACTCTCCCGTCGGCATAGCTGATGAACGCAGGCTCTTCCACAGGCTGTCCACCCTCATCGAAGGCAAGAATAGTCAACTTTCCGGTGTCTTCCTTCAGCTCAATGTAGAGACGCGCACCACAGAACATGCTGATGTCGGAGCGGCTGATGTATGTTCCCTGCTGATGAACGACCTTGCGCGCGAGGGTGTAGATTCGCTGAGCTTGCTCCGTGTTGAGGGTACTCATGTCAGACACCTCTGTTTTCCGCAGCCGTCGCGCCGTGCGGACATGAACGGCTGTGTGTTCCCTCAGCTAGTTCGGCACGAATGAACCTCTACCCTGCTTCTCGCGTCGTGGTCATGGTTTACCTCAACTGCGTGAGTAGCAACTGAGAAGGATTTCCATTCGGGTAGACTGAATCGGCAAGGAGACATGCCATGCGAGGTGTTTCATGCGCTGTGCTGAGTACTGCGAGGTGGTAGCCAACCGACCGGTGGCGACCAACCAGTTCGAAATAGAGATACACTGCCCGACAGTTGCTCTGCACGCTCAGCCCGGTCAGTTTGTACAGTTGCGCGTGCAGGGCGGATATGAACCGCTATTCAGCCGACCGTTCAGCATTTTCCGCAGGTTCTCCGAACGGGGAAACTTCTCCATCGTGTATCTGGTGCGTGGTACCTTCACCCAGCTGCTGTCGCATAAGCATCCCGGAGAGAAGGTTTTCATCGTGGGACCGCTCGGCAATCGCTTTGTCTTGCCGGAACCGCCTTCCAGTGTCACTCATCTTCTGGTGGCAGGGGGGGTGGGCGCACCGCCGCTGTATCTGCTGGCGGAGGAAATGGTGCAGGCAGGGGTGCCCGGCAAGAACGTCATCGTGGTGAACGGTTCGCGGCGACACGACCTTCTGGTATGCCAGGAGCACTTTGCCGAGCTGGGCGTGCGCTGTTTCACCGTGACAGAGGACGGTAGCCTGGGCATCAAGGGCAATGTAACGGATGTGCTGAAGAGTCTGCACGAGCGGGGTGACCTGCCGCGCGCAGGCTGTCAGGTGTACACCTGTGGACCAACGGCGATGCTGGAGGCGGTGGCGAAGTTTGCGCGGAAGCACCATCTGCCGTGTCAGGTCTCGATGGAGACGCTGATGCCCTGCGGGCTGGGCGTCTGTCTGGGATGCGCAGTAAAGGTGCGGTCAGGTGACGGCTACGAATACCGCAGGGCGTGTGTGGACGGTCCCATCTTTGACGCAGGGGAGGTGTTGTGGAAATGAGCAAGCCCAAGCTGGAGGTTCAGCTGGGTCCTCTGCGACTGCAGAATCCGGTGCTGGCGGCTTCCGGCACCTTCGGCTACGGCACCGAATACGCTGACCTTGTCGACCTGAACCGTTTGGGCGGGATTATGGTGAAGGGCACCACCTTGCGTCCGCGAGCGGGGAACCCGATGCCTCGCAT
>CAKZNX010000016.1 GCA_937132045.1 uncultured bacterium | reverse complement strand
ACGGATTCATGCCAGGAAACGGGTTGGTCATGCCGATGTATCCCCTACATGATCCGCGAGATAGTGGCGCACAGTACCACCGACAACCCCACCAGCACCCATGCCCACCACTTCCACCGTCGCGTGGAGAAGACCTGCAGAACCAGCACGATACTCATGATGGTTAACAGGTCGATGGCAATCCTGCCCTGCGGATGGTATTGAGGGTCGCGCAGGACTCCCAGATAGGTGCCGGTAGACGACAGTCCGGTCAGCATCAACAGCGCCGCCGCCAGCCGCTCGCCCGACCGAAGTTCCGCCCCGATGCTGATCAGCACGAGCATGGTGCCCAGCAGACCGGACAGCTCGAGCCCGATGGGCATCCAGCGCGCCCAGTCCGCCGTGCCCAGCGCCACCGTGAACAGCGGAAGCAGACACGCCACAAACAACGGCACATACCAGACCGATACCTGCCGGAAGTGTGGACGAGGTGGCAGCACCTTCAGATGAACGGGAATGGTGATGCGCTGTTCGCCGTTCACGAACTGCACCATATCGGACAGGGTTCCATGCGCCGACACCATGCCCGTATCCGCCGTCAGCGTGACCACCTGTTTGCGACCGTGAATGGCAGTGGGATGCACGTACAGCCAGCCAGGATGCGACACCAGCCGTGCATCCAGCGGCTTGCGGTTCGTGGAGCGCACCACCACCTTCGTGCCAGCCTGCTCGCCCTGCCGAACCGGACCCAGCGACACTTCCGCAGGCTCCACCCGTGCACTACCCTGCTTTTTGCTGACTCCTTCCGATGGCGTGGCAACCGTGGGCTTCTGCTTCTGCTGGGCGCCATACGCCTGCGAGGATACTGCCGCCAGGGTCTGACCGTCCGGTGTTCCGGTGGGGAGGGTCGCCCGTACGACTCGCAGTGCCTGCAGGAAGTCCGCAGCGGTCGGGAAGCGGTCGTCCTTGCGCTTCGCTAAGGCGCGGTCAAGCACTCGCTGGAGGCTGTCGGGTGCATCCACAGCGAACTCGCGCAGCGGCGGAGGCTCGTCCTCCTGCACCGCCCGTTTCCACGAGAAGGGGTCCTTCGGCTTGACGGCGTTGAAGGGGCGTCGCCCGGTGACCATTTCATACAGCGTCACCCCTACCGCCCACAGGTCGGACCTGTGGTCGGAGCGTTCCTCTTCCCCGAAATCCTCCGGCGCCATGTACACGTAGGTTCCCGCGCCGCCCGCATATGAGCCGGTGCCCAGGATGGTTGCCAGTCCAAAGTCCACCAGCTTCACCATACCATCGCGACGGATGAGAATATTGCCTGGTTTAATATCGCGATGGATCGTGTGATTCTCATGCGCGTACTGCAGGGCGTCCAGCACCTGAATCGCGATGTCCAGCGACTGCTCCACCGGTAGCTTGCCCTGTTGCCGAAGCAGCTCCTGCAGGGTGACGCCAGGCACGTACTCCATGGCGATGAGGATTTTGCCATCCACCCTGTCCACGCTGTGCACCCGCACAATGTTCGGGTGGTTGAGTCGGTCCAGCAGGCGCGCCTCTTCCAGAAAGCGCTCCATATCGCCTGCCTGCACGTTGATCTCCTTTAGCGCCACCTGCTTGCGCAGGAGCGAGTCCCATGCCAGATATACGATGCCTGTGGCACCGTGGCCCAGCACGTCTACACGTTCGTATTTACCGATTGGGCTGAGCGGCATCGCCTGCTCCTTGCGTCAACACGCGGATAACGGTCAGCTTCCCGGCGTCGACCACATACACCGAGCCATCCTGCCCCACGGCGATCGCCGCGGGACGCTTCAACTTGCCCTCCCCCACAGTTCCCAGCAGCTGCCCGTCTGGACGATACTTGACCACGCGCCGGTTGGCGCGGTCGCACACATACAGATTGCCCTGAGGGTCGGTGGCGAAGTACACCATGTCAGGTTTCAGGTCGGGCGAGAGGGCTGTCGTGAACGGTTGAGAGGAGGTCATCATAATCTTGCCGTCCGGCGAGATGCGCAGAATCCTGCCCTGCTCCGTCATGGCATAGAGATAACCCTCGGCGTCCAGCACCAGCGGCGCGCCACGCAAAGGCTTGCTCAGCAACACCTGCGGAGAGGCATATTTCACTTGAGCGAGATCGGGCACAGGCGGTGGAGGGGGCAACTCTGTCGGCTGGGACCTGGGGACAGAACGCGAACCCCACAGTACCGCTGCAACCGCCAGAACCACCAGCAGAGCCAGCCCTGCCGTTGCAGGCTTCACCCGACGCACCAGTCTCTTCGCCCGCCGAAACGGGTCGCGCTCGGTGGGTAGCTCGGATACTGTTTGCAGGTCTTCGTCGTCGGTGAGGGAACCTCTGGCATCGCGAAAGTCAATCGCCAGCAGCACGGTGATATTGTCCTGCCCCCCACCAGCGTTGGCAGCTGCGACCAGACTCTGGCAGGCGCGTTCGGGACGGCTCCGGTATCGGCGCAAAAGCTGAGCGATCTCCTCGTCGGACACCATATTCGTCAATCCGTCTGTGCACAGCAGGATGGCGTCACCTGCCTGCAGTGTCATCGAGCGGATGTCGGGCGTATAGTCGGCGCCCGTACCGACGGCGCGGGTCAGCATGTGTCGAAACCGACTGTGACGAGCCTGTTCGAGGCTCATTCCACCGGTGCGCACCTGCTCTGCCACAAAGGTGTGGTCTTCGGTCAGTGCTACCAGATCCCCGTGGCGCACGAGATAGGCTCGGCTGTCGCCCACATGGGCAACCCATAGCCGGTCGCTCTTCACCAGCACGATCACCAGCGTGGTGCCCATGCCTTCATAAAGGGGGCTTTCTTCCGCCCTCTGCTGGATGGCAATATGCGCGGCTTCCACCGCAAAGCTCAGCAGAGCCTGCTCGTCCACCGAGCCGGCGTTGTTCAGTATCGCCTGCGAAACCGCCTCCACCGCCGCCCGGCTGGCGACCTCTCCGGCGTTGCGCCCGCCCATTCCATCCGCCACAATCAGACCAAAGTCGTACACGCCGTGCAGGTGCCGCGAGTCGAGAACAGCGAAACTGTCCTCGTTCTGTGCTCTTACCCTGCCCACATCGCTGGCGGTGGCGATGCGCCACAAACCCTTTTGACTCTGCTCGGTGCCAGAACGCGCCATCCGTTCACTCCACATCCTGTCGAATAGTCCACGCCACATACAGCACGAAAAGAACCAGTGCCGCCAGAAGCACGAATTTCAGCAGACCCGCCAGCACGTTCATGGTTCAGTCCTCGATCTCGATGCGCAGGGGCACATCGCCCACACGAATCAAATCGCCGGTGCGCAGTCTGACGGGCTGGTGGGGAGCAAGACGCTGTTCGTTCAGGTAGGTTCCCGACGCACTGCCTGCATCCTCCAGCTGCCACTCGGTGCCGGTCCAGCGCACCACCGCATGACGCATCGATACACCCGGCTCCTGCAGGGGAATTTCGGCTGTCAACGCCCTGCCGATGAGCGCTTCACCCGGCAGCAGGATGGTCTCTTCCTGCGAGGTATCCGGATACAGGATGAGTCGGGCAATCGGATGGGAACTGGCAGTCTGGCGCACGGGCACACCCTTCTGCCCATCCGGCAGTGCAACGCTCTCGAACAGCAGCACGGTCTTGCCCAGCCGGATACGGTCGCCTGACTGCAGCAAGCGATTGTCCACTCGCGTCTCGTTTACGTAGACGCCGTTGGTGCTCTGCAGGTCGTAAATGAGGTAGCCGCCTGCTGCAGAGTCCCACTCGATGCGGGCGTGTCGGCGGGAAATCTGCCGGTCCTCTTCCAGCACGAGGTCGCATCCGGCGCTGCGCGAACGTCCCACAATTACCGGCCGGTTCGCCAGTTGCAGTAACACCCTGCCGTCTTCGCCCTTCAGCCAAGCACGGGCGCCTGCTGGGGACGCCACATCGGTAGTGGAGGGGGCGGGCACGCTGGCGATATTCGTCGCATCTTCGGGTGCAACCGCGGGAGATGACACCAGCGGCAGGGGAACCGAATCGTCGAACTTCGCCGAGATGCGCAGCGCCTGCCGGGGTGCGTTGCCCGCCTGCGCAGGTTGAGCTACCACCTCGCACACGATGCCTCCGCGAAGCCGATAACCTTCCGCCTGCAGTTCCTGCCACAGCGCATCTGCCAGTTCCTGCGGCTGAAGAAAGGTCAAATATGCCTCCTGCTCTTCGGGGTTCTGCAGAGCGATCTCCAGTTTGTAGCGGTTGGGCACGTACACCTCGCCGTCCAGCCCTTCAATGCGGTGCGCTTCCGCTGCCATGAACACCCGGCGCAACACTTCGCGCGGGTGCAGTTCGCCTCCCAGCCCGAAGAGCCGTTCATACCAGTCGCCAAACAGCATGTTGATTCGCTCGAACAGTCTGCGCACGCCGTCTTCGTCCCCTTGCAAAGCGCTGTCTTGATTATATCCTGCGAGTGGTGTCGCGTCAACGCTTGCGGAGAATGTTGGGAAAAGACAACATGTGTCGCCCATCCCCCTTCCCAGCGCGAGAAGGGGTAGAAAGTACCTCTCCCCGACACGGGGAGAGGTCGGGAGAGGGGTTTAAAAAGGCTGGCAACAGCGCTTCTGCGGACGACCTCCCCGCTTGCCCAGTTTCATCCGCATGGAGCCAAATACGTACCCGACGGTCACGTCGGGCTTCACCTTCTCTTAACACAGCGGAAGGTATAATAAGCGGTAAGAAGCAGGTTAACGACGAGATCGCATCGCAGGGAGGAAGCGGATGGCATCATCAGACCTTTCGCGCAGGGAACTGCTACAGGCTGGCGTGGCAGCCATTGCCGCCAGTGGACTGCTGGCGCGAGAAGCGTCAGCGCAGGGGCGTTCCCGCACGTCGCAGGTTAAAAACGTCATCTTCATGGTATCCGACGGCATGAGCATGGGCGTACCGTCCATGGCAGAGCCTTTCTCGCAGATGGTGCGTGGGCGCGGCACGCACTGGTTCCGGCTCCTGCAGGACCCGGAGGCAGTAACCGGGCTCTTCGAGACGCGCTCGCTGGACTCGCTGGTGACCGACTCCTCCGCCGCGAGCAGTGCCTGGGGAAGCGGCTCGCGCGTGTTCAACGGGGCGGTCAACGTGCTGCCGGACGGCACAAAGCTCACTCCGCTGGCACAATTGATGCGCCAAGCAGGCAAGAAGGTCGGGCTGGTGACCACCACCACCATCACCCATGCCACCCCGGCAGGCTTTGCGGCGGTGCATCCGAGCCGTGACGACGAGCACATCATCGCTCAGCAGTACCTCGACCTGGTGGATGTGCTGATGGGCGGCGGGCGACGCTTCTTTGACCCGCAACAGCGCGAGGACAAGCGCGACCTCATCGCCGAGTACCAGCGCAAAGGCTACACCTTCTGGGAAAGACGCGAGCAGGTGCGGGGACGCGAGCGACCGGAGAAGGTGCTCGGGCTGTTCTACAGCGGGCATGTGCCGTACACCATTGACCACAAGAACGACCCCAAACTGTGGGGAGAGGTGCCGACGCTTGCAGAGATGGCGCGTGCTGCACTGGAGATACTCTCCCGTTCGCGCAATGGCTTCCTCCTGCAGATAGAAGGCGGGCGCGTCGACCATGCGGCACACGCGAACGATGCCGCGGCGATTCTGTGGGACCAGCTGGCTTTCGACGATGCCGTCGCCTTGGCGGTGGATTTCGTGCGGCGGCGCTCCGATACCCTGCTGGTGATTACAAGCGACCACGGCAACTCGAACCCCGGTCTCAACGGCATGGGCGAGGAGTATCGCGACAGCGAGAAGTGCCTGGCGCGCATCGCGCAGGCAAAGGGCTCCTACGGCGCCATTCAACAGCTGTTGAGAGACGCGGGCACGCCCACTGCCGACAGGGTTCGCGAGGCGGTACGCGAAGTGACCGGCATTGAGATTACACCGGAAGAGGCGCAGGTGGTGGCTGTGGTGGCGCAGGATAGCAAGCAGGCGCCCGTGCTCAACCGTTCTCACGCCAATCTGCAGGGCGTGCTTGGCGAGATTCTGAGCAACTACAACGGTGTGGCGTGGATCGGAACCCAGCACACCGGTGACTGGGCACTGGTGACCGCCCTCGGTGCTGGCAAGGAGCTGTTCGCCGGTATCCGTCCGCACAAGCAGGCGTTCTACCAGATTCTGAAGGCGACCGGCATCACCTACCGTAACCCGGAGATGTCCATCGAACAGGCGAAGCGATACATTGCCC
>CAKZNX010000015.1 GCA_937132045.1 uncultured bacterium | reverse complement strand
GTGTCATTGCGAGGAGCGCAAGCGACGAAGCAATCTCCCTCGCGCTTGTGTCATTGCGAGGAGCGAAGCGACGAAGCAATCCCCTTCGTTGACCGATAGCCCGCAGGGGATTGCTTCGCCTGCCTGAAGGCAGGCTCGCAATGACACCGTGCCTTCCGTGCCATTGCGAGGAGCACAGCGACGAAGCAATCCCCTGCACTTACCCGTCAGCCGCGGGAGACTAATCGTCCTCCTCTTCCGGCACCAGCACCAACCCCCGCGCGGCGAGTCCCTTCCCGTGTGCTCCGGCAAACTCCTCCGGATAGGGCGCGTCCACACCGCGCACGGCGTGCCACACGATCCGGTTGAGAAGGTCCTCATCGCAGAGGTCGGGCTTATCCAGCGGCAGATGTAAACTGCGCAGCGCCCAGTACCGCTCGCGGCTGTCCAGCGCGTTTAGGGGCGGATTTAGTTCGTCCAGCGGCACCCTGTTCGGCAGGGCGGTGCAGGGAGTCAGGTCGGGTTTGTCACTGAAGCAGGCGGTCATGACGGGAGCCATCGCCACCATCTGGTTCATCGGGGGCACGCCCAGGATACGACAGATGGTATGCAACACGGACGTCTGGTTGTAGAAGTCGCTCACCACCGCCCCGCGTTTCGCGTACGGACTGATGACCAGACACAGCGAGCGATGACCGTCCACATGGTCGAAACCATCCTGCGGGTCATCTTCCACCACAAAGATACACATCTTGCTCCAGAACCTGCTCTTGCTCAGAGCCTCCACAATCCGTCCCAGCGCCAGGTCGTTATCTGCCACGTGCGCACGCGGAGTGGGCATGTTGGGCTGTGTGCCGGAGGTGTGGTCTTGCGGGAGGTAAATGATGACCAGATTGGGAAAGAAGCCTTTTCGCTCGAACTCCCTTAGCTCTTTCAGGAAAACCTCCGCCCGCAGCACATCGGGGATGCGCATGTTCCAGCCCGGGTATTCGCGGCAGGAGTACCGGCGCAGGGTTTCGATGCCCACATTCTGGGTGAAGCGGATACGTCCCGTCTTCTGCACAAAGTCGCGATAGATATCGGTAAAGGTGGCGTCTTTGGGCTCGGTCTCGGCGTAGTCCATCTCGCCATAGTTCCGGAACGATAACCCCGCCATCAGCACGTGATCCCACAGGAACCCCGTCGCCGAATACGAAAGCGGGTCGTCGCCAAAGGGGTAGCTGCGCGTCCAGCCGCCGAACGACCTCTCCAGATACGCCGAGGCGTTGCCCTCGGTTGCCCATGCGTGCCCATCTGCCGAGTTCACCCCGTTACAGTAGAAGTTGTCGAGGAGCACAAACTGCTCGGCGAGTGCGTGATGATTCGGCGTAGCCTCTCGTCCGAAGATGCATAGCGAAGGCTCGCTGGCGCCTTTGCCGATGGCACCAAAAACCTGATCGTAAGTACGGTTCTCCTTGATGATGTATACCACATGGTCAAATACAGACGGCTCGCCTGTCCTCTCGGGCACGGGTACCGGCTTTTTCCCGCTCTGTGCCTTCTCCCAGGCGCGCAGAACCTGAGGTACTCTTGCGTCGCGCTTCGCCTGCGCCGTGTAACGCGCCAGCTGCTGCCGGCTGGGAATGTCCACGCGGTTGACCGTACCGAGAAACCGGTAGACGTTCCAGCCCTTTTGTTCGGGGTCGGGGTTCCGCGAGCCGATGCCCTTCACGTTCGCGATGAACAGCCTCTTGTCATCTGCCAGCACCGCACCGGGATACCAGCCCGCCGGGATAAAGCCTTCCACCCGGCTGCGGTTACGCCGATGGTCCAGCCGCACCACAGCCACCGCATTGTTGCCCCCATTGGCGACGTAAAGTGTGTTCCCATCAGGACTGAGAGCCACCGCGTTGGGCATACTGCCAAACAGCAGGGAAGCGTCGGGACGCACGGAGATGGTCTCTACCGTTTGCAGACTTCCGGTATCAATCACGCTGACGGTATCGGAGTTGGCGTTCGCCACATACAGCCGTTTCCGCGCTTCATCCAGCGCCAGCCCACACGGGTGCAAGCCCACCTCGATCTCGGCGAGAACCCGGTTAGCGCGAAGGTCCACCACCGACACAGTTCCGCTTGCCGCCACTCCCCGCGAGTCGACCACCGCCTGCGTACCGGAGCTCGGTGCGGTCGTGTCGCCTTCGCGCGGTCGCCTGCCACCCCAGTTGGACACATACGCCCGACTTCCATCGCGCGTGACCTTCACGGCAAAGGGCGCGACGCCCACTGGAACCCGAGCCAGCACCTTGCCTTCGTCCAGCTGCACCACAGCCACGCTGTTGTCGCGAGACAGCGCGACACAGGCGACCGAGCCATCTGCGCTAAGGGCGATGCCACAGGGGTAGCTCTCACCACCAACCTCGGCTGGAGGCAGGTCAATACTTCCGGTCCACTGCACCCGCCCGTCAGCTTCGACGGTTGCCAGTCGTATCTGGCTGGCAGCATTGGTGAGATACACCTTCCTGCCGTCGGGAGAAACCGCAATGCCGACCATTGAGCTCCCTCCTCGCCCAGAGGGCAGCTCCTGGCGCACCTCCCAGGTCTCGGCGTCCAGCACCACCAGCCCGCGATTGTCTTTGACATAGAGGGTGCGTCCATCTGGCGAGAGTACCATATCCACGGGTCGCCCACCAAACTGTACGCTGACGCCTGCCGGGCGAATGAGCTGCGCGGTCGTCACGCGGTGGCTGGCATCGGACTGCGGACCGACACGCGGATGGTCCTGGGAAATAGCAGGCGCACCAGCGCTTAGAATTAGCGTCACACCGACGGTAGCGATTATTTTCACCTGTTCCACTCCCTACAGATATTGGAACGCGGGGGCAAATGCCCCCGCCTATCACCTTCGGCATCTGCCGCTATCGTCCTGCCGAGTCTCCGGGCGTCGCGGTGGGCGGAGAGGCTGGGTTGAAACCCGCTGGGTAGGACAGCCTCCGCGGTCCGTACAGCACATACCATCCAACCGCGAGAATAAGCACAACAGCCGCCACAATCACGATCATCGCCGTCTTGCGACTGACCTGCTGATGCATTGTCGGTGCCTCCCCCTACTCAGGACAGGTGATGCCATAGTCTGCCGCGTTCCATGCACCCCAGCATGCCCACCACCAGGTCTGGCGGTAGGTCGCATACGGTGTCCATTTCACGTGACCGTCCGCGAAGACGGCGTTGATGCCGTTGTTGTGCAATGGACGGGGCCACTCCTCGTAACCGCAGGTATCGCACATCCAGGTGTATCCCCACTTCTCGCCTGCGTCCACAAACAGCGGGCATCGCGTTAGCTCTCGCAAAGCCGCCTCCGACTGCGGATTCATCCAGATTGCCCACCAGTTGGCATAGTAGGCGAGGTTGGGACGCCCGGAGATGTAGTACGCACCGACCGGGGCACTCGGACAGTCCCAGATACCGTTGTTCTTGATATACGGCATCATCTGCTGCCAGTAGTTGGGACCCTGAGCAGGATCGTCTACGGGACCGATCCACCGTCCCCAAGCCAGCCCCGGCAGGATGCCGTCCCAGTCTTGCACATACATCAGGCAAGCCAGCCCGAGTTGCCGTTCGTTGGAGATGCAGGTGGCGGCCCTTGCCTTCTCCCGCGCCTGCGAGAACACGGGAAGCAGGATGCCTGCCAGAATCGAGATAATCGCAATCACCACCAGCAACTCGATGAGTGTGAAACCGTTGCAGAGACGTCTCATCTCTTTCGCCTCCGATGAACAGTGGGTGCGCTGCGCTTTGTAAGCTCAGCAACATTAATGACGCACCGACCACTGCATCGGTTCAGGCACGGGATACCGCCTGCTGCGAAACGCGGGCGCCGGTCTCGCGGCGCCCGTGCCATATCCGGATCCCAAACACCTACAGCACCGGAAAGCCGCCCGTGCTGTCGGGGTAGAAGGGATACATCCAGATTCCCTTGGATGCCCAGATGTAGATGGTTCGCCGGCGCCCGCCCGAGTCTGCCTCTTTCATCTCGAACCACTTGGCGTGCCCATCCACGAAAGCCAGATTGTCGCCGTCCTTGTGGCGGACGCGAGGGCGAATCTTGTTGTAGAAGTCAGGAAGTTCGATGGTCACGTACACGCACCCCCACGTTGCCCCGTAGGGCGGCACCGAGCCGGAGTGAAAATGCGAAACGACGTTCGGCGGCTGCACCACAGCCGATAGCGTCAGCGGGCTCTTCAGGTCCACCGTGCCGTCCGCTGAGCGGGCGTAGTTGGGGTACGAGTCGTCTGCCCCCAGCCAGAAGTTGTAGGCATAGTGGTTGGTCATACGCTGACCGTTGAAGGCGGCGCAGCCCCCGCTACCCTGAAAGATCTTATCCATCGAGGGGCACTGGAACAGGTCGCGGTTCTTGATATACGGTAGCAGGTTCATCGACCAGCCGTTGAACGGCTTGATGCTGCCGTCCACGGTCAGTCGTCCCTGTGGGGGCCACGGTTGCTCAATGGTGCTTCCCACAGCCACAAACGTCTCGTCATAGTCCTGGCAGTACATCAGGTTCGCCAGCGCAATCTGCTTCAGATTGGACAGACAGTTGGTTTGGCGTGCGCTCTCGCGGGCTTGCGAGAACACAGGGAACAGGATCGCCGCCAGTATCGCGATAATCGCGATAACGACGAGCAGTTCGATGAGCGTAAACGCGCGTTTCAAGTAACACCTCCTGAATCCGTCAGATATTCAGTTGCACTATAACTAGCGAAGCTTATGCACTGGTTAACAGCAGGTTAAGTTTGTGTTATGCAGTCTCTCATTCAAAATCAATGTCGGAACCTTTCCGTGGCGCAATGCGTCAATTCAAGTGTGAAACGGGGTGCTTTTACGCTGATAGAAATACTGGTGGTTATCGCGATTATTGCCGTTCTTGCCGCCATGCTCTTCCCCGTCGTTTCGCAGGCGCGAGAGCGCGCTCGGATGACGGGATGTCTCTCCAACGCCCGGCAGCTGGCACTCGCGGTGCATGCCTACACTCAGGACTTTGACGAAGCACTGCCTCCCTCCACCAACTATGCCATTCCCGCGAGCGTGCCCGAGCGCATCTGGACACGCCTGATCCAGCCCTACGTGCGCGATACCGGTATCTTCGTCTGTCCCAGTGCGTCGGGCAGTGGCTTCCCAGCTGACTGGTCGCAGAGGGGCGTCGGCTCAATCGGGTACACGGCGGCAACGGCATACGACCCTGAACTTCGGGAGGGGTTTAGCACGCCGGCGATCCTTCCGCAGATCGAGGAACCTGCTCGCACCCCCCTCTTCGGAGACACCGCCAGCGGTCCCACGGCGCAGAAGTATCGAGGCTACGTGTTTGACCCGTATGTAGGGCAGTCGAACCCAATAGACCCTCGGCTGGGCACTCCACTCGTCGCCGACCGGGACCTGGTGAAGGAGCTGAATCACCTTCCGCCGGCTCAGCTCAAACCGCTCTATGCACGCCACTTTGCTACCGGCGACAACCGCGGACGAGTCACCCTGATACTGGCAGACGGTCACGCCAGAACCTTCACCGCCAGCTCCATCCTTGCGCAGGAGCGGGGTGCCAACCTGCTGTGGCGGTTTCGTTAACTGCAGGTTGCAGATTGCGTGAATCTGTGATATAATACACGTCGGCAACGCGGGGTGGAGCAGCGGTCAGCTCGCCGGGCTCATAACCCGGAGGTCGAGGGTTCAAATCCCTCCCCCGCACCCAAAGCTGTATGTGTGGTGCTCGCATTGGACCTCCCCACCACAAACATGGAGCCCACCGATTTCGGTCTCACGGGCACAGAGCGCACTTTCCCAACATCACACGTTCTGCTGAGGGTGTTTGAGAAAGCTCTTGTGTCAGTGCGAGGAGCGTAGCGACGAAGCAATCTCTCCTGCCTCCCGTGTCCTTGCGAGGAACGAAGTGACGAAGCAATCTCCTTCACCTCCCGTGAGCGGGTGCGTCGTGAGGTTGCCACGACGCACTCCCATCCCTTGAGAGAGGGGAAGCCGGGTGCCTCTCGCTACGTCGGGGAGAGGTCGGGAGAGGGGTGTGAAGGCGCTTGCGACAGCGTTTCTGCGGACAACGGCGGCATCTGCGAGCACTATTGAAACGTCCACCCTTCTGCTTGACAAAGACGTGCATAGCACGTAATATCATTATGTACTAATCTACTTTTTTACAAATGGATATTCAATGAAGG
>CAKZNX010000014.1 GCA_937132045.1 uncultured bacterium | reverse complement strand
AACCCTGAGGAGGCGCGCCGCCGTGCCGAAAATGCATACAGGCACCTGCTGGAGCATTTCACCGTGGAGAAGCAGGTGGACGCTTGGGAGCGGGCACTGCAGACGGCGGCGGAGAACTGGTATGGGCGCCACTCGGGGAGGTAACATCTATGATTATCGGTTCGGAATGGCTGTTCCGGAAGTTCTGTCGGGATCCTCGAGACGATACTTCGTATTACGACGAGGGTGCCACGATGGAAACAGCGCTCGACCTGTTGCGTCGGGAAGTGCCGGACTTCGATGCCCTTGTTGCCGGAAGGACCTGTCTGGATTTTGGATGTGGCTACGGCTATCAGGCAATCGCGCTGGTAACCCAGGCGGGAGCAGCTCGCGCAGTCGGTGTGGATATCATAGAAGGATACGTCGCCAGAGCCAGAGAGAGGGCGGCGGAACACGGCGTCTCAACCCAAGTTGAGTTCTTCTGTCCGCGGTTGCCTGCCGAGCTAATGGGAAGTTTTGACATTGTCATCTCCCAGAACAGTTTTGAGCACTATGCAGAACCTGAGGCGATTCTTGAGCAAATGCTTGCCTGCGCGAAGCCGGGCGGTATCGTCGTCGTTACTTTCGGTCCACTCTGGTACGCCCCATACGGGGGGCATGGCAGGTTCATGACTTGGTTGCCTTGGTATCATCTCATATTCAAAGAAGAGACTATCATGCGTGTTCGTGCCGATTACAGGTCCGACGGAGCTACTCGTTTTGAGGAGGTTGAGGGAGGGCTCAACCGAATGTCAGTCCGCAAGTTCGAGTCGATTTTACGCGAAGTGTGTCGCAGACATTCATGCCAGGTGGACTATCTGCGCTACCGAACTATCAAAGGATTGCCCATTGTGGCTGGCTTGCCCTTACTGCGGGAGCTTTTTATCAGCCGCGCGACTTGCATTATCCGCAAAGACGTCTCGTGAGGCAGTCTGTGCATCTCGATTGATGCAATTTTAGGAGGAGGTAGGCTCCATGAACATACTCATCACGGGGGGCGCGGGCTTCATCGGCTCGCATATCGCGGACAGCCTGGTGCAACAGGGGCATCAGGTGACCGTGCTGGACGACCTGTCCAC
>CAKZNX010000013.1 GCA_937132045.1 uncultured bacterium | reverse complement strand
ATAGGCGGCAGCATCACCGACACCACCCATGCCAGCCCACGATACACGCCGTGCCACAGGAACCCCGTGAGCCACCAAGGCGCGCCCAGTCGCCTGAACAGCGCACTGCCCTGCGCTTCTACCCAGAATAGCCCGCTGGCAAGGAACTCGGAGATGAAGTTGGCGCCCTGTATGGTGACCCAAAGCACCATCATCAACAGCAGCCCCATGATGGGCAATCCCCAGACCTTCGACGTGAGTAGGCGGTCCAGCTTCTGGTCCCACTCCCAGCGGCGTTCGCCACCACGGTGCACCACCTTGCGGGCAATAGCTTCAACCTCGGCATAAAGCGACTCCACCACGCGGTCACGAAACGCCCCTTCTAGCCGTCGCTGTAACGATTCCGCGTGTGTCAGAATGCGCTCCGCGAAGCCACGGGCAACCGCGATCTCCGAGTCTGTCACGCTGGCTCGAGCCAGCTTAAGCAGGTCGCCGGTCTCCAGAGACTGCCTCACGTTGTAATCGCCGTCCAGCAAGCGCATCGCTACCCAGCGGGCGTTCGGCAGGTTGGGATACGCCGCCCGCACAGTGGGCACCAGCTCTGCCAGCGCACGCTCTACTTCATCATCCACTTTCACCCGCCGCGGCGTGGTGCGGATTTGGCCATGGACCAGCTCCGTTACCGTCTGCATCAGCAGCCCCAACCCGACTCCCTGCCGCGCCGCAGTGGGCACCACCGGCACTCCCAGCTCGCGCGACAGCGCGCGATGGTCTACCTGGATGCCCTTGCGCTCTGCTTCATCGATGAGGTTCAGGCATACCACCACCCGGTCGGTAATCTCCAGCACCTGAAGCACGAGGTTCAGGTTGCGTTCCAGCATGGTGGCATCCACCACCACGATAACCGCATCCGGCTTGGCGAAAAGCACAAAGTCGCGAGCCACCTCTTCATCCACCGAGGCGGAGAGAAGCGAGTAGGTTCCTGGCAGGTCCACGATCTTGTAGCGCTTGCCGTTGAACGCGAAGGCGCCCTCCATCCGCGCCACCGTCTTGCCTGTCCAGTTGCCGGTGTGCTGGCGCAAGCCGGTAAGGGCGTTGAATACCGTACTTTTGCCGGTGTTTGGATTGCCCATCAGCGCGATGACATAGTCGAACGAGTCCACGCGCACACCCATGCGCACCAGGCTTTCCCGCAAGGCGCACGACTCGCACGCTTCGCTCTGCTGGAATCTCCTCATGCGCTCTGCACCTCTTCCTCCGCTTTCCTGCCGTTGCGCTGAACCCATATCCAGTCTGCCTGTTCGCGTCGCAGGGCGATGAGGCTGTCCCGTACCCGATACGCCACCGGGTCGCCAAAGGGCGAGCGCATCACCGCCTCGACCTCCGCCCCCGGCGTGATACCCAGGTCGAGGAACCGCCGGCGTGTCAGTCCCTGACAGGCATCATCGATGTGCAACACCGTTGCCCTTTCACCGGGTTCCAGGGCACCCAACCGCTCCGCGCCCGGAACGGTCTCTTTACGCACGGCTTCACGCACGGTGATGTTTGCCGCCACCACCGGCGCCAGCACGTGCTCATCGGTGTCGCTCTCCAGCACAATGCGCGTGGGAGAGCGCTCGATTACCGTCACCACCATACCCGGGCGCAGTCCTTCCGCCACTATCTGCGCGTAGACGTGCGGAGGCTCATCCTCCACATGCACAATCTGGGCAGGCGTGGCCAGTGGAAACTCCACCAGCGACTGTCCCTCCACCTCCGGCATTTCGCCGCTGGCAGACGGGATGGGGTCGCCGTGCGGGTCGGCGAGCGGGTGTCCCATGTAGGCATCCAGCTGTTCCAGCTGTTCACGGGTGAGGGTGTGTTCCAGGCGGTGTGCCAGCTCGTGTACCTCCTGAGCCGGCACGGAGGTTTCGTAGGCAAGATAGCGCTCGAACAGGCGGTGCGCTCGAACTACCTGTATCGCCAATCGATGTCCCTCAGGTGTCAGGCTCAACCCACCTGCGCTCACTCGCAGCAGCCCTTGTCCCTCCATCCGCTGCAACAGCGCCAACGCCATCCGCGGGGAAACGCCCAACGCTCCAGCCAGCGACTCCACCGATGCCAGCCGTCCCTCATGCTCGCGCTGATGCAGATGCAGCAGAGCGTCCTCGATCGCCTCGCGCGAGCGCAACCAGCGTTGCTGTCGCCAGCGAGGTAGCAATCCCCATTGCGGCGCAAGCACAAAAGCCAGCACAACACCGAGCACAACCAGAAGCCCGTTTTCAAACATCATGTCGAACCTTTCTGAGAATCATTCTCAAAAACTATTGTACCAGACCACCCGTACCGTATCAAGGATTCGTTCCGGCACCGCACAGATCTCTCCTGCCGGCACCTGCCCCGAACCGCAGACAGGAGAAGCTATCCTCCATTACAGAAATCTACGCGCAGTTGTATGAGCCTGCGAGAGAGGAGGAAATAGCAGAATGCCCCTTATTCAGTCCAGCATCGCGCATACCTCTGGTATTCCGCTTGGTGGAATTGGCACCGGCTCGGTTGAGATTCGCCCCGACGGGCTGTTCCACGAGTGGCAGATATTCAACATGGGTGCCTGGTCGCCACGGACGCCCGAAGGAGTGCGCACGGAGGACCTTGTGCACCCTGAGGACCTGGTCTTCGTGCTGCGTGCCGCGACTCTCGACGGTGATGTGCAGGTTCGCTACCTTGCCTTGCGCGAAAGCCTGCATGACCTGTATACCGCCGGATGGGCGCGGTCGGTGCACGCAATTCAGTTCGAGGGTACCTTTCCCATCGCCCGGCTATATTACGTGGACGATACGCTGCCGGTTCAGGTGGTTGCCGAGGCGTTTTCCCCATTCATTCCACTGGACAGCCGCGCGTCAGGTACCCCCGGTTTCGTCGTGCGCTTCCTGATACAGAACGTCAGCAATGCTCCGGTGGATGTGTCGATTGCGGGGGTGCTTCGCAATCTTGTGGGTATCGGTCAGAATGCCAGGAGTGCGCGAAACACCCTGAGCCCAATCACCCCTCCACCGGGGATATCACCTTCGCTGTGCGCGGCGGCGAGGTCAGCTATCTCACCGGCGGCTATCGCGAGGAGTATCGCTCCCTGTTCTTCTGGCGAAACCGCTTTGGGCTGAAGCCGGTGTCGGTTCTGCGTCGGTTCCGCGAGGATGGCAACCTGCCAAACCTCACTCCTGGACAACCGCCTGAGCTACCCGAACCACTCGACACGACCAGCCTGTTCGAACGGGAGCGTCAGGCGCTGCTTAAGCAACTTCTGCAATACCCGTTCGTCTACGACAAATACCGCCGTCTGACGCTGGTAGACCCTCAACTGCCCCAATCGACAGAGTTTCTGGAAGAGATTGCCGTGAACGTTCGCGAACTGGCGGAGCGCCAGTGTGAATGGGGTTGCGCCGCGCTGTGCAGTCGTCAGCGTGTGGAGCCGGAGTGTGAAGGAGAAGCGCTGTTCGCCCTCGGCTGGTTTTTCCCCAACCATATCAGCACGACCGGCGCCAACCTTAGGCATCAGTACGAGCACTGGTTCCCCAGCTCGCTGGAGGTCGCGAACTACCTGCTGGAAAACGCTCACCAGTTGCGCGAACGCACGCAGGCGCTGGTGGAGGCGATTTATGGCTCGAGCCTTCCCCCCGAAGTCGCCGATGCCATCAGCGCACAGTGTTCCACGCTGATCAAGTGTACCTGGTGGACGAAAGCCGGTCATTTCGGTGTGTGGGAAGGGCTGGGCTGCTGTGGCTTCCACACGACGGACATCACCTATCAGGGATCGTTCCCCATCATCTCCCTGTTTCCAGACCTGCAGAAGATGCAGATGTCGCACGGTGCGACATTCCAGCGAGCCGATGGCAGAGTGCACCACTTGTTCAGCCCAGACTTCAGCATGGTGGACAACGGCTTCGACCGGGTGGACATGAACCCGCAATTTGTTATGCTGGTGGCGCGGGACTACCTGTGGAGCGGTGACAGGGACTACCTTCAGCGGTTGTATCCCCATGTCGTACGCGCCATGGAAAGCACCCTGCAGATGGACACAGACGGCGACGCCCTCCCCGACAGCGACACCGGCCGAAACACCTACGACGTGTGGGACTTTCAGGGCAGTCCATCTTACATCTGCAGTCTGTGGCTGGGCGCCCTGAAGAGCGCCGTGCGGCTGGCGCAGGAGGTGGGCGACGCGGACAGGGCAACTGCCTGGCGCACCCTGTACGACCGAGGAGTACAGAGCTTCATCCGAGAATTGTGGAACGGCGAGTACTTCGTCCTGTGGCGCGATGGCGAACTCGTGGATGAGTGCTGCATGAGCGACCAGATCAGCGCAGACTGGTTCTTTGCCGTGAACGGATGGGAACCGGTCATCCCGGAGGACTATATCGACCCAGCTCTGGACGCCATCATGCGCCATACCTTCCGCCCAGGCGAGGGACTGCGCAACGCCTCGTATCCGCCGGGAAAGGCGCATCGTCTGGCAGCTTCAGGCAACCTGCAGGCAGATGCCCTGTGGACAGGCATCGAGTACACAGTGGCAGCACTGCTGATCGCTCGGGGCAGGGTTCCTGAGGGTATGGCTATCGTGCGGGACATCCACGACCGGCACCTGAGAGCCGGACGCTTCTGGAACCATGTGGAATGTGGCGACCATTACTACCGCGCCATGTCGGCATGGACGCTGCTGAACGCGCTGACTGGCTTCGCGTGGGATGCACCGCGCGCCGAGATGACCATCGCGCCCAGGATCCGCGCCCCTGAAAGCCGCTACCCCTTCTTCACGCCGCTGGGATGGGGTATCTACACTGGCATCGACAACGCCAAAAGCAGCCGAGCGCGCATCGCTCTGAAGGAGGGCGAAATGCGGCTGCACACCGTGCGACTTCCGCACTGGAGAGGCAGCAGACCCGTTACCGTGAAGATGAACGACCAGGCGTTGCGGGTGCAGGTTACGCCGGACGGGCAGGGTATCGCCATCCACTTACCCACAGCAACGTCTCTCACAAAGGGGCACGAGATGACGATAGAGGGTTAGACATCCCGACAGCAACAGAATGCAAAACGGGCTGGGTTTCCCCAGCCCGTTGCTTTTTGCAGATGCTGACTTACTTCCGTCGGCGTCTCAGTGCCAGCAAAGCCACGCCGATACCCAGTCCCGCCATGGTGGCAGGCTCAGGCACCACAGGCAGGGCTGCAATCTGCCCCCGAATCTCACCGCCCGGATACGCAGAGGTGTGGATGTTGATGTAGGTGTTGCCACTCAACAGGTTCGCTTCCTCCGCCGCTGGGAACGGCGCGCCGGCGATCACCTTGATCAACTGGCTTCCCAGCACCGCATAGCTGCTGCCCGGTCCGATGTTGAAAATGACCGGACCGTTCACACCAGCCGGCGCCCTGTGGATGTGCGACCCTGTAATGTCGCTCTGCAGGATACCATTGATGGTAATCGCCAGGTTGATGGTCTTGGCGACATCATCATAGCTGCCGAAAAGCACCCCACTGGCGCTGGTAGATACAGGGGGCACTTCCTGCGAACCGGTCAGTGTCGCCTGAAGGTACCACAGCCCTGCGCTGGACGGCAGCGCCAGCATTCCTAGCAATACCGCCAGCAGAGCAAATCGGAGCGTAAAACGGTTCAACGGCGTATCCCTCCTTTCAAATGCCCCATCGTGTGCGCGTGTCCACAGGATCGTTGTTACGACCCTTCTCCTCGAGCGTGCCCGGACTCTGTCGACGCCACAGTATGGCACGCCCTGCTTAAAGCTATATTGAAGAGACAGCCCGAGCCGCCTCGCTCGGGCTGCCCATAACCGCCTTCTTCCTCACGCTTTCCGGCGCCTCAGCAGGAGCAGACCCACTCCCGTGGACAAGCCGATTAGCGTCATCGGTTCAGGCACCGGGATGAGCTGACCGCGAATGTCCTTCGCGCCGCCAGGTGTGGTGATCTGGATATAGGTGTTCCCAGCCAGCAGGTTTGCTTGGTATGCTGCAGGGAACAATCCGCCGGTGATGAACCGCGAGAACACAGTGCCGTTCCCACTCCACGAAGCCCCGCCGTCCAGGTCAACGATGGCAGGACCGTTGACACCGGGTGCTCCCGCATAAATCCTGGCGGAAACAATCTCGCTCTGGGTCAACCCGACCTCATACACCGCCAGGTTGAAGAGCTTGGACACATCGTCGTAGCTCATGATGGCATGCCCAACTGCCGTGCTGGTCGTTGGTGGAACCACCTGACTACCGGTGAGGTTTGCGGTCAGAACCCAGACCGTCGCGCTGGAGGGCAGCGCCAGAAGCGCCAACAGCGCTACAACAACGCCGAACCGCGTGCTGAATCGAACCATAACAGCTCCTCCTTTCCGATCCTCATGGATTGTTAAAACAAAAACCTGTGCGAGCAGCGCTCCCACTCTGTTTCCAGTATACACCCTCGGCACAGGGCTGTCAAGCACTTTTATGGGTAACGGGTAGAAATTTCCTTAACAAATGCTTACAGGCACAGTGTCATGGCGAGCCTGCCGTCAGACAGGCGAAGCCATCCCCTGCGGTTCGTGGTAAACGAAGGAGATTGCTTCGTCGCGGCGCTCCTCGCA
>CAKZNX010000012.1 GCA_937132045.1 uncultured bacterium | reverse complement strand
CGCGTGCTTCGGCCCGAGGGCATCGCCGTCATTGTCTTCGCCCACAAGACCACCGCCGCCTGGGAGACGGTCATCCAGGCCCTGCTGGATGCCGGCCTCTATATGACCGCCTCCTGGCCCATCCACACCGAGATGCAGGCGCGGCTCAACGCTCAGGAGACTGCCTCGTTAGCCTCCAGCATCTACATGGTCTGCCGCAAGCGGTCCGCCGATGCCCGCGTGGGAGACTTCGCGCAGGTGCGGCAGGACATCCAAAACCGCATCCGCGAACGACTGGCACACTTCTGGCAAGAAGGCATCCGCGGCGCCGACTTCTTCATGAGCGCCATCGGTCCCGCGGTGGAGGCTTTCGGGCGCTACGCACGGGTGGAGAAGCTGTCGGGCGAGGCGGTCAAGGTGCCGGAGCTGCTGGAGTATGTGCGCCGGGTGGTGGCGGAGTTCGCGCTGGAGCGCATCCTGCAAAACGGCAATCTGGGAGGGGTAGACCAGCTGACGCGCTTCTACCTGCTGTGGCGCTGGACGTACAACCACGCGCGAGTGCCCTTCGATGAGGCGCGCAAACTGGCTGCTGGCATGGGCGTGGAGCTGACCCAGCACTGGGGCGCCGGCGGGCTGGTGCATCACGAGGGGGAGTACGTGCGGGTGCGCGGTCCGCAGGAGCGCGCCAACGATGAGGCGTTCCACCGGCGCGACCGCACCGATAACATGGTGGACGCATTGCACCGCGCCTGCGTGCTGTGGTCCGCCAACCGCATCGCCGAGCTGAGGGAGCATCTGGCGCTGAACTACGGCAACAACGACGTGTTCTGGCAGGTGGCGCAAGCCATCAGCGAGGTGCTGCCTGCAGGAGACAAGGAAAAACAGCTTCTGCAGGGGCTGCTGAACAGCGTGCGGCAGGCGCCCTTTGCCACACAGACACAGCTTCGCATGGAGGGATGAGCATGAAAGCATGGCTTGACGTGATTGTTCCACATGCCGATATCCGCAAGGGCGGGTTCGACGAGGCGGTGTTCGCCGCTGACCTGTCGGATGTGGTGGCTCAGCGCGGTCCCCTGGAGTATTGCGATGCCACCACCTTCTTCCGGAAGACCTACCCGACGGCAGGGCTTCAGCGCCTGATGCTGGCGGTGCTGGGACGCCTGACGGGAACCTACCCGGGCGAGGGGGTGATCCAGATACAGACGCCCTTCGGCGGAGGCAAGACGCACAGCCTGATTGCGCTGTATCACGCCGTGCGCAGCCCGCAGGATACCAGCAGGCTGCTGGCGGATGTCCAACCCGAACTGCGCTGCGCGCTGGATAGTCTCACGCAGATGTCGCCGGCGCCGAAGGTGGTGACCTTCGTGGGCACCGCCGCCGACGCGCTCAGCGGCACCACCCCGTGGGGCGACATGGCGCGCGCACTGGGCAGACCTGACCTCCTGCAGGAACACGACCGTACCTGGACCGCGCCCGGCAAAGACCGCCTGCACGAGTTGCTGGGGCAGACCCCGGCGCTCATTCTCATGGACGAGCTCGCGGAGTATCTGGTGAAGCTCACCGAAACGCAGATGGCGCAGATGCTGGCGTTCTTGCACGAGTTGACGGAGACGGTGAAGGTTCAGCAGAACTGTGCGCTGGTGGTGGCGCTGCCCTCCAGTGCGCCATATGGCGAGGCAGGCGAGCGAGCGCTGAACCAGCTCCAGCGCATCTTCGGGCGTGTGGAGTCCATCTACACCCCGGTGGAGGGCGAGGAGGTGTACGAGGTCATCCGGCGCAGGCTATTCGAGACCACGCCGGACCGTGCGGAGGTAGTGCGCACCGCAGAAGCCTTCTGGCAGATGTACCAGCAGCTGGGCGAGGACGTGCCCGCCTCGGCGCGAGAACCGGCGTATCGCGAACGCCTCGTGCGCGCCTATCCCTTCCATCCGGAGCTGATCGACATCCTGTATGAGCGCTGGAGCACCTTCTCCACTTTCCAGCGCACGCGCGGTGTTCTGCGATTGCTGGCGGAGGTGGTGGCTGACCTGTATCAGCAACGGCATAGCGCGCCGCTCATCCTGCCCGCCCACCTCAATCTGGCGAACCGGCGCATCCGGCAGGAGCTCCTCAAGCACATCGGAAACCAGTACGACCCGGTAGTCTCCTCCGACATCTCAGGCGACGGCGCCATCGCGCGACGGATTGACCAGTCGCTGGGGTCGGAGCTGGCGCGCCTGCGTCTGGCAGAGTCGCTGGCGACCACCATCTTCTTCGCCTCCTTCAGCGGCGGCGAGCGGCAGGGAGTGGGCAGCCAGCGCCTGCGTCTGGCGGTGCTGACGCCCGATGTTCAACCGGCGCTGGTGGGCGACACCCTTCAGCGTCTGGAAAGCGAGCTGTGGTACCTTCACACGGAGAACAGCATCTTTCGCTTCCTCACCGACCCCAACCTGAACCGTATCATCACCGAGCGAGAGGAGGGGGTTCAGCGCCAGCAGGTGACGGATGCCATCCGGCAATACCTGCGCCAGTTCGCGGGGTCGCGCCTGCAGGTCATCGTCTGCCCTACCCAGTCGCAGGACGTAACCGACGCGCCGCCGCTGCGGCTTGCTGTGCTTTCGCCAGACCAGCCCCGTGACGCGCAGGACACCGAGAATCTGGTACGGAGCCTGCTGGAGATGTGTGGCAGCGCCTTCCGCACCTACCGCAACACGGTGCTCGTACTGGCAGCGGATGCGAGTGCGGTGGAGCAGTTGCGCTCACGGGTGCGCCGTCTGCTGGCGCTGAAGAACATTCAGCAAGACCAGCAACTGGTACAGCGTCTGTCATCGGAGAACCGTCAGCTGCTGGAGAGCCGCCTGCGGGACGCCGAGCAGAACCTTCAGCACGACCTGCTGAACGTCTACCGGCACCTCGCCCGCCGAGGTGAGAGCGGTGTACAGTGGCTGGATATGGGTTTGCCGACGGCGGCGCGGCGAGAGAGCCTGTCGGAACGGGTGCACCGCTTCCTGCAGGAGGAGAGTCTGCTGGCGACGCGGCTGGCGCCGAAGTTCCTGCTGGACAGAGTGCTGCGCCCCGACGAGGAGGAGAAGGCGGTAAGCGAGGTGGTGGAGGTCTTTCTGCGCTATACCGCCTACCCGATAGTGGATAACAGGGACGTGGTGCACCAGGCGGTACAGGAAGGCGTGCGCCTTGGACACTTTGCTATCCGCCTGGGCGACCGTGTCATCTGCCGGGAAGAGGTGCCGCTCAGCGACCTTGCGGACGCCGTTCTGGTGCGTCAGGTGCCCGAGGTACAGCCCCCTGCACCGGCTGAAGCACCAGCGGTGACAGGCACAGCGCTCGCCACCAGCCCAGCGGCATCGGGGCTCCGCGAGCCGGTTGCCGCGCCTGCCGTGGCGCGACGGTACCACCTGCGACTGCGCGTGCCTTCAGACCGGTTTAGCGACATCTTTCGTGGGGTGGTCACGCCGCTGCACAAACACGACCCGAACCTGCAGGTGGAGATGGTGATCGAAGCCACCCTTGAAGCAGAGGGTT
>CAKZNX010000011.1 GCA_937132045.1 uncultured bacterium | reverse complement strand
GAGGCTGGTGTTTGTTCCTGTTTTTTCGCGCCAACATGAGGAAGCGCATACACTCAGCCGATAACGATAGTATGCGCAACCTGATTTTCATGCTGCTGATACTGGCAAGCGTGTTGCTTGCCCTTCTGCTGTGGTCGCCTGAGTTGAGTACCGGCGACCATCCCGAGCCTGCGCTCGCCTCTGCAGGGATGCTACGGTAACAGTTCGATAAGCGCCAGCGCGACGTTCACCTCGGAGCGCGTGCAGGGGTCCAGCCGCAGGCGCGTCACCACACCTCGCCAGCGCGGGTTCTTCTGAAGGTTCAGCGTGTACTCATGCCATTGCCCATCTATACGAACGGGAAAGCGGATGCTGGTCGCTTCGCTTTCGGTGGCAGAGCGCGTCGACCAGAAGAGCTGCGCCATGTCTTCGAAGGGAACGCCTGCCCGTTCGAGCCTCATGCGCAGACGAAGTCGCCGGTATCGCCCTGCAGGTAACTGAACGGGCGGACCAAAAAAGGCAGCATCGTCGCCGGTGGTCTGCGCCGATAGCACGCCGTTGACAATTCGCGGCTCGGTGATGTACATACCGCTGTCCCATCCGTGAGTGCCCTGCCGGAAATCCCAGCGCGGTAGTGCGCTCAGTGCAACTTCTACCTGAGGCACCGTCATTCCCACGTCGGCAGGGGTCAGGTCGGCATGCTGGCGCGGTGCGGTGGTGAACACCTCACGGATGGCGTCCAGATAACCGAAGCCGAACTCTCGATGCGGCTCGATGTAGGAGCCTTCGCCCCACTCGTTCCACGCCTCGATCAGGATCATGGGCAGCACATTGCGCGGATGGCTCTCGATGAGGCGCAGGGCATCCTGCAGATGCCGTTTGAATTTATCCGGTGTGCGTGCGTATCGCACCAGCGCGCTCTGTCCGTGCCATGGACGGCTATCCCAGCCACCGCTGATCGGTGGCAACAGCGGGATGGGACTGTTCTGCACGATACTTTTCCACTGCTGGCGATAGCCGTCAACGAGGGTATCGAAAGGCGCCCACCGTGAGTCGCCGGTCATGCCAAGGTGGGGCCAGTTGTACGCAGTGACGGCATCGTAACCCTCCCGAGCGGCAATCTGCGCCTCCCCCGCGCCACCAATGCAGGCGATGAGGTATAGACCTTTCAAGCCCGACTTCACACACTGCTCGCGCATCGCGTCGAACGCCCGTCGCACCCCCTCGCTCCCCATATCCGACCGCAACTGATACGGACTGAAAATGACCATCACCGGCTTGCCGTCGATGAGCAGGTGCTCGGGGCGGTGGAAATACTGCTCGATCCAGTGGCGCGTCACGTTCAGGCAATCCTCATAGGACGAAGTATTCGGCGGGTTATGGTTCGCCCACAGCAGGCAAAACTGCAGGTGCGTGCGGTGTCGGCTCCCGAAGTAGCCCTGGTGCAGCGCGTGTTCCAGTTGCCGTGCCCCCTGCACCCAGTACCAGTCGTACACGAAGAAGGTGATGCCGTGCTCTACCGCCCATTTGATGTGCCAGTCGGCTACCACTGGTTCTCCCTCACGATACCAGCCTAGAACCGGCTTGCGCTCGGGGAAGCGAGTGATGGGTAACCACTGTCCAGACCCGCGCCAGCCGGGGAAGTAGTATACCCCCACCGGGTATTTCGGCTTGACCGACCTTGGCGCCGGTACCACGCTTGATTTCACCTGTACCAGTCGGGGCGTAATCTCTGCCGATGTCGCCATGCGCACCGCAGACATGTTCGCTGCAGAAATGGATGCGGTAAACGTGCCCTTCCAGGGACGCGCAAACACCACCTGCCAGCGCCACTCGGCCTCTGCGCCAAACGGCAGGTCTGCCGGTGACGCTTGCGGGCGCTTCACCACACGCGCTGCCGTCGGCAGTCGGAGGGTTGCCGTCACCCCTCGCGCCGTTTGTCCGCCGGTGTTGGTGACGCGGAGCGTTACGGCGACCGGTACACCTGCACGCGGCAGGGCGTCTTCCACACCGAAAAACTGCAGGCGCATCTGAGGAGCACCCTGTGGCTCAGAAGAAACGAGCACCTCCTCCAGAACCACTGCGTCTCCAACGCGCTCGCCGGGACGTATGCCCAGCACGAGCACCCTCCCCTGCCAGCCGGGGGAGTCCAGCATGTCGATGTTGTGCAGGTGCGACTTGCCGTCGGGGTTGAGTTCGATGGACGTCTGCTGAATGCCGTAAGCCTGATCGGTGGCGAAAAGCAGCTGGCATCGTCGGGTGGCGGACGAGCGCAGGCGCAGTACAATCACAGGGAACGGCTCCGCTGGCGTACTGAGCAGGGTTGCGAAGAAACCGTCCGGTTCCTGCAGTTGCAGTCGGATGCCCTGTGCGGTCGGCGTTGCCTGCACCCCGCGCCACGTTCGCCACGTGCCGAACGTGTTGCGAAAGGAAAAAGCGCGTTGCTCTCCTGCTGTCTCTGCTTCCAGCCGAACAATCCGGATAGCCCGCAGGGCAAATTCGCTCATGCCGCAGGGGTCAAACCGCAGCCTGATAATGCGTCCCTCTCGTTGCCAGA
>CAKZNX010000010.1 GCA_937132045.1 uncultured bacterium | reverse complement strand
CCGGTAGGCGAAGGAGATTGCTTCGTCGCTGCGCTCCTCGCAATGACACAAGGGCGAGGGCGATTGCTTGGTCGCTTCGCTTCTCGCCATGACACGGGAGGCAGTGTGTCATTGCGAGCCTGCCTTCAGGCAGGCGAAGCAATCCCCTCCGGTTTGCCGGTAGGCGAAGGAGATTGCTTCGTCGCTGCGCTTCTCGCAATGACACAAGGGAGAGGGGCGTTGCTTCGTCGCTGCGCTCCTCGCAATGATACGGAACGGCTCGGCAGGGGTTCCTCGCCCTTCACGGGAACTCTACGCGAGGATAGTTTCGAACATCCTCATGCCCGATTGACCACCCGACTGTGAGACGCGTCGGCGTTGTGCGTGTCTGCTACTCAGCGTACATCGCCGCTTTCGCTATCTGGAAGGTGGCTCCGGGCGGCGGAAGTTTCTTGATTGCCTCGTCGTAGTTCACGATGTATTCCCACCAGTTGTTGTAGAAGCCATCCGTCACGCCGGGCGCTTTGGGGATGCGCTCCATCCACCACTTGTGGTGGCGCACAATGGCTGGAACGCCCGGCAGGGAACCCCAGTCTTTGTTGCTCATCAGCTTGCGCTTGCGCGGCAGATTGGGATAGGTTAGCCAGTCGTCCGCGTAGCTCCAGACGGGGGTGGGGTTGTCCCAGTCGTAATCGCTGCGTGAGTTGGGGGCATAGTGGACGCTTCCCACTTCCGACTCTCCCGGAAAGTCCTTATCTACCCGCGTGAACCGGTTCCAGATGTTGTCTCCGTTGCGCTTGTGGTCCCAGATGCCCTTGCCGACCGTCAGCGACAGCACGCTCTCGATGCGATGGCAGTAGCTTTCCAGCATTTCGCCCTCGCCGCGTTCGTAGTTCCAGCCCATAATCCACAGCGTCTTGCCCACGTCGGGGATGTCGTAGGGGCGATAGAACCACGGATTGTCGGTCTGGTAGGGGATGCGGTCGCCGGGCGTCTTCCAGTGCAGTTCGTCCCAGTCGAAATAGGGCGCTCCCCACAGCCAGATTTCGCTGACGCTCTTGCTGCGGATTTTGCGGTACAGGTCGAACTGGTCGAACATGCGCTTGAAGCTGGTCATGCCCGGCACGTGCTTGTTCCGGTCTTTCTCCCACATCTCCAGAAACGGTTCTTCGGTGTAGGTGAAGCCGGTGCGTTTGGTGGGGAAGCCATCGTATTCGATGGTTTCCACCACCCGGTAATTGACGTATCCGCCGCTGGTTTCGCGGGCGTCGTCGATCATCGCCTGCGTCAGCTTGCGCGGGTCGTGCCACTTCATGTACTGCGTGAGTTTCTGGTTCCCACGTGTGCGCAGGACGGGGTCGTAGACAATCACAATCACGTTGAAGGTCTTCGGGCGCACCTTCGGCTGGCTTATCCGGAACATCACCTTATAGCCTCCTGCATGGTGTCGTAGCTCCATTATAACCCATGAAGCGCGCGCGTTGCGAAAGGGGCGTCGAAACTGCTATAATGCTTTGGAAACGCACAGCACCGGCACGCAGGCGCCGTGGCATCCTCTGGCAGGGAGTGGACGGGTGAGGGGGAGTGACGTTCCAGCGACGGCACATCACGTTTCTCAGCCCGCGTTTCTCTGTGCCTTTCCGGCAACGTCTCGGCGATCCGTAAGGAGAACAGATATGCTGACCGATCGTCTCTTCCTTCAGATGGCGCTGGAGCAGGCACCTGATGCTGTGCTTGTGACCACAGTCGACATCGCCCCGCCCGGTCCCCTTATCGTTTACGCCAATACCGCTTTTGCACGCCTGACAGGCTATACGCTCGAGGAGGTCGTGGGGCGTTCTGCGGATCTTCTAGAAGGCGAGGATACCCAGATTACCATTTTCGAGCAGATACGGAGGGCGGTGCAGGGTGATGAAGTGTCTACCTGGCGCACCTTCAACTACCGCAAGGGGGGCACGCGGTTTCTGGCGGAAACATCGCTGGCGGCATTGCGAGACAGCTCCGGCGACGTCCGCTACTGTATGGCTACCCTGCGCGACGAAACCGACATGTGGCTGGTGGAAGAGGCTCTGCGCCAGAACGAACACCTGCTACAGCACATCGCCGATACACTGCCAGCGGTGCTGTTCATGTACAATGTGGGGGAAGGACGCCTGCAATACTGCAGTCGGGAATCGCTGGCTATTCTGGGCTACCTGCCCAAGGAGTTAACCGGCGCTGACCTGTCCCTCCACGAACTCCTGCATCCAGAAGACCTGCCGCGGATGAGCACGCAGATGGAAAACCTGATGCGCGCGCCCGCTGGACATATGGTAGAAGCCGAATGCCGCGTCTTGCATCGCACCGGGGACTGGAAGTGGCTGCTGTTGCGCACCACCGTTTCGGAGCGTGATCCTGACGGCAGAGCGACGCAACTGCTCGGTGTCGCCATCGATATTACGGAGTCGCGTCGCTTGGGGGAGCAGCTGACGCAGGCATCGAAGCTCGAGAGCCTCGGGCGGTTGGCCGGTGGCGTGGCGCACGATTTCAACAACCTGCTGACCGTCATTCAGAGCTATGCCGAGATGGCGGGGGAGAGCTTGTCCGGCGAACACCCTGCGCGCCAGTATCTTGACCACATTCTGCAGGCTTCGGAACAGGCAAGCAACCTGACCAACCAGATGCTGGCTTTTGCCCGACGGCGCATTATCTCTCCTCAGGTGTTCAACCTGAACGACCTCGTGGAGCAGACGAGGGCGTTCCTGCAAAGACTTCTGCCCGAGAACGTTACTCTGGTGACGGCGCTGGAACCGAACCTGTGGCACATCGACGCCGACCCCACACAGATCGAGCAGGTGATTCTGAATCTGGCAATCAACGCACGCGACGCGATGCCGGACGGCGGGGTGCTGACCATCGAAACGCAGAACATCACGCTGGACGACGACTACGTCAGCCGTCATGCGGAGGCGCGAAGCGGTGAACACGTTTTGCTGGTGGTCAGCGATAGCGGCATTGGTATGGACGACCGCACCCTCGCCCGCGTGTTCGAGCCTTTCTTCACCACCAAGGAGGTCGGGAAGGGTACCGGTCTGGGCTTGTCCACTTGCTACGGTATCGTGAAGCAGGCAGGGGGAAGCATCTGGGTGTACAGTGAGCCGGGCAGGGGTACCACCTTCAAGGTGTATCTGCCGCGGTCGCTGGAGCAGGTAGTAGCTCTGCCAGAAAGACGAGAGCAGAAGAAACCGACAGGAGGTAACGAGACCATCCTGGTGGTGGAAGACAACGACGCGGTGCGAGAGGTGGCAGTAGCGGCGCTGGAGGCGCACGGGTATCAGGTGCTGGAGGCTGCCAGCGCTGAGGAGGCGCTGGCGCTGCTGGATGAGTTCGCGGGCGACCTTCATCTGCTGTTGACGGATGTGGTGATGCCGGGCATGAGCGGGGCATCGCTGGCTGCAATCCTGCGCGACCGTCTGCCGAATGTGAAGGTGCTGTACACTTCGGGCTACACCGAGAACGTCATCGTGCACCACGGCGTATTGGAAGAGAATGTGGCGTTTCTTCCCAAACCGTATCGCCCGGCGGAACTTGCGCGGCGCGTGCGGGAGGTGCTGGACAGCACGTAGCGTATCGGGGAGGAAGGCTCCATGTCGCGCTTTCGGTATCTGTGGGCAACGGCAGTGACCCGCCTCGACCCATCCGACGAAAGCCGAACCGGCAACATCCGTCTGGCGGTTCAGCGGCTGGACGGACAGGTGCTGAAGCCGGGAGACACGCTGTCGTTCAACGCCGTGGTAGGTTCGCGTCAGGCGCCCGACACACTATTCGAGCCTGCTCCGGTGTTCTCGGACCGGGGGCGGGTGCGAGCGCTGGGAGGCGGCGTGTGTCAGGTGTCCAGCACCCTGTATGCGGTAATGCTCCTGACGGACCTGCAGGTCGTCGAGCGCCACGCGCACGCCATGCCCGTGCCGTATCTGGAGCCGGGTCTGGATGCCACCGTGAGCAACACGCTGGACCTGAAGCTGCGCAATCCGCATCCGTTCAGCGTGCAGGTGCGCACGAGCGTGCAGGGGCGGCGCGTGATTGCCGAGGTGTGGGCGGAGAGACCACCGGCTGGAAAGGCGACGGTTGCCCGACAGGCGAGCCGCTGTTTGCGCGACGGTGTGCCTGCCCTGCAGGTGACGGTATGGCGCGTGTTGCACGACCGCCGTCGCGAAAAGATGTCCGAAGACGTATACTATCTCGCTCGGTAATCTGCTGTCCTCATGGGCTCATCTTCACATGTCCGTCCGCGTACAGGCGCAGGGTCAGCTCCGGGAACCGGTGCCAGCTATCGGACACCACCTTTGCCTCCGAGGAGGGCGTCTCGCGAATGTATACCGCCCAGTCGGGGAAGTTCGGGTCGTACATGCCGTTGTTGCGGAAGAAGTCGATGCCGTAGTCTGCGTCGCCGAATTAGAAATAGCTGGTGCCCGGCGAAACCCAGAACCACGGCGGCGAGGCGTTGCCCTCATACGGGTCGCCAAAGCAGAGGAGGATGCCTCTGGACGAAACGTAGGCAGGCATCAGCGACAGCAGGCGCGGCGGATACTGATCGTCGCAATCCAGCAGGTACATGCGCAACGCCATGCCTATCGGTCGCAGATGACTGGTACAGACGCTCTCGCCCGCACGCTTCCGTGAGGACGAAAACACCGGGAACAACAGCGCCGCCAGTAGCCAGATAATGCCGATGACCACCAGCAGCTCCGGTAGTCACTGACCACTATGTCTCGTTTCAGCCACTGAGGGGCTGTTCCAGAGGCGCTCCGCACCTCCATCAAACGATGCTGTCTGTGCCTTTGCACTACCCTTTTTTGTGGCAGATCCAGCCGAATAGTGCTGTCGATTCGCGCAGGTAGCCATATCGTTGATTCACGCATCCAGCGTGGCAATGCCGCGTCGGATATGCTCTTCCACTCTTGTACCACTATCTCCTCGCGGAAGCTGGTGGCTCGTGCTATCATGCGCACAGGAGCGTATCCTCTGGAAGGGTCTAACACCACTTCAATCTCTGGCGCGGCATCAAGAACCACATTCCCGGGAGCCAGGCGCCCCACGATGCGTATCAGGTCGCCCTCTTTGTGCGCTTCCCATCCCTCATCCATCAGTCGCGGAGGATTCATGCCGCGGAGTACGGCACCTGCTCCGACTTCGACCTTCCAGAACATGTTTCCGAAATAGATGGGAACCACAAGTGGGTCCACAGAGTTGTTGTCCGTAAGGCGACCGCTGAGCACGGTGGTGCAGCCGGTAGCGGAGATGTGCCGGCTGGCATGGGAGTTTCTGTTCCGTCGCATGGGCGAGCCATCCACACCGCCACAGCAGGTGGTGCTTCAGGCGCACCTCGTGGTGCGCGAGTCGTCACGACGACAGTGACAGCGGAAGTATCCGGCAGGCGCACCTGCCGGTGGAAAACCGACCGGTGCCTGCTGGTGGGCAGTGCCGATGGAACGGCTGGGCATATCTTGACTTCATGTGCTTCCCCGGCGACACCGGCAAGGGACGCCCCTTCAGCTGCGGCTGGAACGTGTACACGCTGACCAACCCCCACCACGTCGCCTTGCAGGCAGCAGGTGAGCTCGGTTGTCTGCAGGTGTTCCCGCCTCTGCCGCTGGCAGCAGTGCAGTCGCCGGCGACCAAAGTGATGCTGATGGACAGTCAGCACAAGGACATCGACCCCGGCGTGCGCCCTTCGCCAACTACCCGGGCTATCCTCTGCAGGCAATCCACTGCGAGAAGTGCTGGCGGGGCATCAGCGCCGTCGGTGCCTGTGTGGGCACCCCAACACCCATCAGCCCGAACAGCCACGCCCGCCACACCATAGGGCAGAACTGGGTGTATCTGGATGGACACGCCAAGTTCATGCCGTATCGCGAGCTGTGCAAGCCTTTGCCCGAAGTGTGGGATGCGGTGTGGGTGAAGTACTGGTGGCATGATCAACCATAGGGTGCACCCTGCCCTGAGGGGCGCGGCATCGCGCCCCTCTTTTCGTTGCAGGAAGGTGGGATACGCACTCGAACAGGAAAACAGACATCCCGACAAACACACAGGAGGAACATCGATGCGCTGGCGCGGTTGGTGGAAGGTTGGTCTGGTTGTGCTGGTATCCGTCGGCGGAGTTGCCGTGGTGGTGCGCACCGTGGTGTGCAAATTGCAGGCACCCGTGCGCAAGGAGACGGTGATGGTGCCCATGCGCGACGGCGTGCGGCTCGCCACCGATATCTACCTGCCGGAGGCGGAAGGGCGTTATCCCGTCATCCTGCTTCGCTCGCCGTACGACCGCAAGCTGGGCGAGGGCATCGCGCAGGACGCCGCGCGCCGCGGCTACGTGATGGTCATCCAGAACACGCGCGGACGCTTCGGCTCGGAAGGGGAGAACCTGCCCTTCGAGACCGACGGCTGGTGGCGACTGCGCGACGGCGAGGATACCGTCGAGTGGATTGCCCGCCAGCCCTATTGCAACGGCAAAATCGGCACGTGGGGCGGTTCCGCGCTGGGCGTCACGCAGTATTTGCTGGCAGGCACGGGCACAAAGCGAATCGCCGCTCAGCATATAACGGTGGGCGCGCCCAGCCTGTATGACGGCGTGGTGTACTGGGGTGGGGTGTTCCGGAAAGCGCTCATAGAGGACTGGTTGCGCATCAGCCAGTTCAGTCCGCAGGCGCTGCGCATCTGGACATCTCATCCCACCTACGACGCCTACTGGCGCGAGCGCGATATGACCCTGCGCTATCGCTACGCCAGCGCGCCTGCCATACACATCGGCGGGTGGTACGATATCTTAGCGCAGGCGACCATCGACGCTTTCGTGGGCATGCAAATCAGAGGCGCACCGGGCGCACGCGGCAAGCAGAAACTGCTGATGGGACCCTGGACGCACGGCGTGTTTCAGGAGAAGGCGGGCGAGCTGACCTTCCCCAACGCGAACAACCCGCCCTCCACCGCGCACGACATCTGGAAGTGGTTTGACCATTACCTGAAGGGCGTGGACAACGGCGTTGACCGTGAACCGGCGGTGACCTACTACGTGATGGGCGACGTGACCGATCCCGGCGCGCCCGGCAACGAATGGCGCACCGCCGAACGCTGGCCGCCCGTGAACGCCACTCCAACGCCGTTCTACCTGCATCCCGACCGGTCTCTGTCCCGCAGGAAGCCGGAGGAGGGGGGCACGCTGAGCTATGCGTACGACCCCAAAAACCCCGTGCCGACAGTGGGCGGACCGCGACTGACCCTGCCTGCTGGTGCGTTCGACCAGCGCCGCATCGAGGGACGCGACGACGTGCTGGTGTTCACCAGCGAACCCCTGCGCGAGCCGCTGGAGGTGACCGGGCGCGTGCGCATGGTGCTGTATGCCTCCAGCGACTGCCCCGATACCGACTTCGCGGCGAAGCTGTGCGATGTGTATCCCGACGGGCGCTCGTTCAACATCTGCGAGGGCATCATCCGCGCACGCTTCCGCGAGGGCTTTACAAAGGAGAGACTGCTGGAGCCGGGCAAAGTGTATCGGTTCGAGATTGACCTGTGGAGTACCAGTATCGTGTTCAACAAGGGGCATCGCATTCGGGTGCATGTCACGTCCAGCAACGCGCCCGCCTTCGACCCCAACCCCAACACGGGCGAGCGCTTCCGCGCCAGCGAGAGCAGCCGGGTGGCGCACAACACCATTTACATGGACTCCAGACGCCCCAGTCATATCCTGTTGCCGGTGGTTCGGCGGTGAGAGGGACGGAAAGGCTGTAGAACCCCTCTCCCGTCCTCTCCCCGACGCGGGGTGAGGTGCCGAACTTCCCCTTCCCGCATCGGAAAGGGTATTGGGGGATAGGAGCGGGCTTGTTCCAGTACCCTCAACGCGCCCTTTGTGTGATGTGCTCAGGGCAGGTCGGCTCAGTGGATTCAGGGACGATGGCTTACAGCATCGGCTTCAGCTCCAGCTGCGCTTCCCACCTGCGGTCGCCGCGCCGCAAGTGGATACGCACGCGAGTACCCTCCTCACCGGTCAGCCACTTCTGCACCTCCGACGGCGGTACGCCCCTCGTGGAACGTCCGTCCACCGCCAGAACTTCGTCGCCGCGCTCGATGCCCTGCTCCCAAGCCGATGACAGCGGCGTCACCCCCAGCACCCTCGCCGAGTCGGCGGTCAGGTCCAGCACGATGCCCGCGCTGGCAGAGTCGCCCATCGAAGCCGGTTTGGGCATTCGCCGAAGCACCACCGTGCGCATGGGGTAGTCGATGGTCAGGCGGAAGTGCCTCAGCACGTTGTTGCCCAGCAAGCCGAAGCCCGCTTCCGAAAGTATCTGCACCGGCGCCCCACGCGGCGCCGGAGAAGCAAACATCAAGAGCACATCGCGCACTGCCTCACCACCCAGCCGCACCGTCTGGGCGCGCGCCGCACGCGGAGCACCGCTCAAACCTCCTACCCCCAGCGCCATGCCCAGCGACCCCGCGCGCGCAGGCTGCCACTGCAGCGACGCTTCCACCGGCACGATGGTCATCGCCGCGCCCGTATCCAGCAACATCGGCACGCGACCGATGTCCTCCACCTCCATCTCGACCTGCGGCGTGGCGCCCGGGAAACGTGCAGGCATGACCACACCGCGCGGAAGTACACCGCCCGGCGCCTCCAGAATTAGCTGCCGACGGTGGTAGTCCACTGTCATGCGGAAGCGGTTCAGCACGTTGAAACCGATGATCCCGCCGAAACTGCTCCCGCCCAGCAGGCGAATGATGCCCAGGTCGGTCACCGCCACCTGAACTCCGTTTAGCGTCACATCGCCTATCTGCAGGCTATCCAGAGTGGCCACTGCGGATTCGCCCTGTCCGCTGATGCCCAGCAGGTTCATGCTTTCGCCCGGCGGAAGGCGCAATGCCTCCGCGGCAGGCTTGTCGATGACCGTGATGCCTGCGCCCGTGTCGAGCAGCATGGAGTACTCGCGCCCGTTCAACCGAACGTCCACGAACATTACCCGCTGGAAGAAGCGCAGGGGTACCGTAACGGGCAGTCCGACAGGCGGTTTGGCGGGTGCTGGTGCTTGCAGGTGCGTGTGCAGAGCCGAGGCGGGAAGCGTCTGCACCGTCTGCCAGCGGACGGTCTGCGTGTGGCGTTCGTCTTCGAAGAGCTTCACTTCCGCAGGCAATCTCACCGAGCCGAACTCGCGCCACTCCTGCGGGATGGCAACGAAGCGGGTGGGGCGTCTGCGGAACGAGTCGGTGGCGTGATAGCCCCATGCCATCAGCCGACCCTGCGCGTCGAGATAGACGTCCCACGGTGCGCCGCGCGCCGGCACCAGCTTCAGCCAGCGTGCCGATTGCCCATCGGGCAGGGTGGCAGAACCGCAGTCCACCACACCCACAACGCCGCGCACACCTCCCATCAGAGCGGACGCCAGCTCCGTCGGGGAGACCTGCAGAAACTGGCGCGGGTCGGTGGTATCCAGAGGGAACACGGCGCCATGTTGACTTCGCCAGCCCCTGCCGGATAGGGAGTCGAACGCCGTCTCGGACGCGATACCGCCCACCTTCAAGCTCGCGCGAAAGCCCGTCGTGCCGTGTATCAGCGTGATGGTGCCGGTATTGGCAAGCGGGTAGAACGACTGCAACGAGCCATCGAACTGCAGAGCGCGCCCCTGCTCCAGCACGCCCATCAGATCGATTAGAGGTTTCTGCAGGAGTTCGCGAAGCGATTGCGCCCCAGCAGGCAACGGCGCCGTTGCCCACAGCGCCACCGCCAGCCCGACGCACAGCAGATATTTCAGGCGCGCGCCCGCGCCGTTTCCAGCTTCAACTGTCCACATGCCGCTGAGATGTCGTGTCCTTTCTCCACACGCTGGGTCACAGCAATCCCCGCCTCCTCAAGAATCCGGCGGAAGCGCGCCACCCGCTCCGGCTCCGGTCGGGTGAAGCCGTCGGGCGTCTCCACCTGATTGAAGGGGATCAGGTTCACGTTGCAGATGAGACCGGTCACCAGTTTCGCCAACGCGTGCGCGTGTTGCGGTTCGTCGTTCACCCCGCGCAACAGCAGGTACTCGAAGGTCACCTTGCGTCCCGTCACTTCCGTATAGTGCTTCGCCGCCGCCACCAGCTCGTGCACCTTCCACTTGCGCCCGACAGGCATGATGCGCGCCCGCAGTTCGTCGTCCGGCGCGTGCAGGGAGATTGCCAGCGTTATCTGCAGGCGGTGCTGTGCCAGCTCGTAGATGGCGGGCACCACCCCCACGGTGGACACGGTAATATGCCGTTGCGAGATGCCCACCTCTTTGTTGAGGAGCAGGATACTCTTCACCACCTGCTGCAGGTTCCACAGCGGCTCACCCATACCCATATACACCACATGGCTGATGCGCTGGTTCTCCATCTGCTGGATGGACAGCACCTCGTCCACGATTTCGCCCGCGGTCAGGTTGCGCGTGAAGCCCATTTGGGCGGTGGCACAGAACCGACACCCCGCCGCACAACCCACCTGTGTGGAGATGCACACGGAGGTGCGGTCCTCGTAGGGCAGGAAGACCGCTTCCACCCGCTCGCCGTCGGGTAGGGCGAAGAGGTACTTCACCGTGCCATCCGACGACCGCTGGGCGCGAACCGTCTGCAAGCGGCGCAGGGGAAGCTGTTCCGCCAGAAGCTGGCGCAGGGCGAGGGGCAGGTTGGTCATCTGGGCGTAATCGGATGCGCCGTGACGATACACCCACTGCGCCACCTGTTCGGCGCGGTAGGCAGGCTGACCCACCGCTGTCATCACCTCGCGAATCTGCTCGCGCGTGGCGCCGGGCAGGGCTCTCTCCTCCTTCTGCTGTTTGGTGAGGGTGCGTTGCATTGTTAACTTGGATACTAAAGTATGATCCGACGCGCCAGAATGATACTTTTCGCCTCCAGAGTATCATTTTACCCTGTGATGTCCTCCTCCAGCGCTCGGAGCATCGCCCGCGCCACATAGCGCTTTCCATAGCGCGCGGGTTGTATCTGCAGCGAGGCGTGGTAGTAGCGGAGGCGGCATAAATGGCAGGATCGCGGGTTCGCCGGTGCCGACCTGAACGACATACTGGCGCTGTTGCAGGGCGAGTTCTTCGGGCTTCATACTATGCCAGCATCGCTCACTCTTCCACGATGATGGGCACGATGAAGCAGCCGTCGCGCTGGTCGGGCGCGTTCGCCAGTATCTGCTCGGCAGGCAGAGAGGGCTTCACCTCGTCCTCGCGGAAGACGTTGTACACGGGGAACGAGTGCGCGGTCGGCTCCACGCCGGTGGTGTCCAGCTCCTGCAGGCGTTCGAACTGCGCCATCAGGTTATTCAGGTGTTTTTCCATCTGGCGCATCTCCTCCTCGCTCAGCTCCAGCCGAGCCAGGCGCGCCACGTGCGCAATCTGTTCCAGAGAAAGACGCTGTGCCATCGCTTGCCCCTCAATCCGAGATTCTCTGCAAGGTGAGCGAAACGTCCAGCATCCTGTTATTATACGCTCTGCGAATGGCTTCTGCAAACAGGTGAGCGGTGGGCAGCACCGTCACCCGCGGGTTGCCATGCCCCTGCGGTATGGTGTCAGTAACCACCAGTTCCACCACCTCCGGCAGCATGATGCGCTCCAGTGCGTCGTCGGCGAACACGCCATGCGTCACCGCCACGCGCATTTCGGGCACACAGCCACGTCGCAGAAGCGCCTGCATGCAGGTCTGCAATCGCCGCCCGGTGACGATCATATCCTCCACGATGATGGGTTTCAACCCCTCCACCTCCCCCGCGAAGCGCACATGGGCGGGATTATCGGAGTATCCGGCGCGAGAATATGCCGCCGCCAGCGGAGCGTTCAGACGCCCTGCCAGCGCTCGCGCCAGTCGCACCGCTCCAGTATCGGGAGCCACCACCACGTAGCGCCCACCGCGATGGTTTGTGTTCACGTAGTGGCGCACCATCATCGACAGCGCGCTGAGGTCGTCCACCGGGATGCGGAAAAAGCCCGCGATGGCTTCCGCGTGCAGGTCCATGGTGATCACGCGGTCGGCGCCTGCTGTGACCAGCATATCTGCCACCACCTTCGCAGGCACAGGGTCGCGCGGAGTGAGGCGTTTCTCCTGGCGCGCATACGCGAAGTAGGGGATGACCGCCGTCAGGCGCGCCGCCGAAGCCCGTCGCAGGGCGTCCAGCAGGATGAGCAGTTCCATCAGGTGGTCATGGATGGGCGGGCATACGGACTGGATGACGAACACATCGCACCCGCGCACGCTTTCGTCGCACTCCACCCGGATTTCTCCGTCGCTGAAACGGCGAAGCAAGAGTTTACCCATTGGTGCCCCCAGCTCGGCAGCGATCCGATGGGCGAGCTCGGGGTTGCCATTGCCCGCAAAGAGCTTCAGCGGTCGTTCTCTTCTCATGAACCAAACAGGAGGGGGCGGGAATTGCCGCCCCCGGTGGATTAGAAGCGGTAACCTACGAGGATGGTGGTGCTGTCCCCGCGGTAGTCCATCTCCTTGCCGGTGAGATGGTAGTTCACTTCCACGAACACCTTTTCGTTAACGTCGTAGCCAAGGATCAACTTTCCACCGAACACCGTCTTGGCGCTTACCCCGGCAGGCTTGAGCACATACGCCCCCGCCCCGAAACCGATGTAGCCCAGGAACTTCTCGGATGGGTCGATAGAGAAGACCTGGCTGAGGGTGATAGCGGTGATGCTGGCAGACTGTCCACCCTTGCTGCGGGTGTAGTAGTCCAAACCCAAAAACAGTTCGCCCTCACCGATGATCGAGCCACTGCGCAGTTTTACGTCAGCACCGACCGCTACCCACACATCGCCCACCGTGCGCATGGCGGCACGGTTGACCACGTTTGCCCCTACGCGGATGTGCACATCGGTAGCGGGGTTATCGAACTGCGCCCGAGCCTGCTGTGCCGCAAACAGACTCAGGGTCAGCGCTACCATACAGAGCGCTGCGAGACGAGATAGGCGTTTCACTCACACTCCTCCTTTTCCCGAATTGGCGACGAAAGACAGCAGCGTTCCCCGTTGCCTGCTGCCGTTCGTGAGCATTATACGTTTTCGCCGTGAGCATGTCAAATCTCCTGCAGTCAGCCGTCGGGCGGCGCGGGCAGGATTGAACGAGGGTTCTGCGGAATCGTTGCGGTAGACAATCTCCGTGTTCAAGCATGGCGCTTGACGAAACAAGGGCGTTACGGAAGGAGAAACGAGCATGATTATCGGCGTGCCGAAGGAGATCAAGGATAGCGAGTTCCGCGTGGCGATGGTACCCGCTGGCGTGGAAATACTGACCAGGGCGGGCCACACGGTGCTAATAGAAAGCGACGCAGGCAAGGGAACCGGCATCAGCGACCAGGAATACGCAGAGGCTGGCGCACGCATCGTTCCCGACGCGGCAACCGTCTATCGTGAGGCGGAACTGATAGTCAAAGTGAAGGAGCCTCTGCCACAGGAGTATCCGCTGATACGGTGGGGACAGGCGATTTTCACCTACTTTCACTTTGCGGCAGATGAGGGGCTGACCCGTGCCATGGTGCAGAGCGGGGCGGTGTGCATCGCCTACGAGACGCTGCAGATGGAGGACGGCTCCCTGCCCCTGCTCATTCCGATGAGCGAGATTGCGGGACGCATGGCAATACAGGAAGGGGCGAAGTACCTGGAGCGACCGATGGAAGGGCGCGGTATCCTGCTGTCGGGAGTGCCTGGAGTACGTCCTGCCCATGTGGTGGTGCTGGGTGGCGGCGTGGCGGGTACCAATGCTGCCAAGATTGCTGCGGGCATCGGCGCGAACGTCACCGTGCTGGACATCAACACGGCGCGCCTGCGTGTGCTGGAAGACATCCTGCCCAAAAACGTGGATACGTTGATGTCCAACGCCTACAACATCCGCGAGGAGCTCCGCCGCGCCGACCTGGTCATCGGAGCTGCCCTGCGCCCCGGCGCACGGGCGCCCATTCTCATCTCGCGCGACATGCTCTCGATGATGAAGCTTGGTGCGGTGATTGTGGACATCAGCATCGATCAGGGCGGTATCGCCGAGACGTCCCGCCCGACCACCCACACCAGCCCCGTCTATACAGTCGATGGCGTCATCCACTACTGCGTCGCCAACATGCCGGGCGCGGTGCCGGGCACCAGCACCTACGCCTTGACCAACGAGACCACACGCTGGGTGCTGGAGATTGCCAACATGGGCTGGAGGGAAGCCGCGCGCCGACACAAGCCCCTTCAGTATGCGCTCAATATCGTGGAGGGCAAGGTGACCTACGAGGCAGTAGCTGAGCTGTTCGCGCTGCCCTATACGCCACCGGAGCAGATACTGTAGTCCTTTCGTAAACTGAGGGAGGAGGCAAGACGCCCGCTCAGCGAACTGAGCGGGCGCTCTGCATTGCTACACCGAGACCGGTACTCCGCCCTGTGCAGCGGATTTCCACGCGGCTTCGGTCATCTCAATCACGCGCAAACCGCCTTCCGGCGGCGACTCTACCGGCACGCCTTTCAGCACAGCATCCACGAAGTTGCGTATGGGACTGCTGCCAGCTGGCAGGTCCTTCTCGGTGACTTCCTGTCGCTTGCCGTCTGCGCCCGCCAGCCACAGCATCCCGTTGCGGTACAGGAACATGCCCTCGCTGCACACGAAGGTGATGTCTTCGTGCCATGCAGGAGCGTTGCCCACGATGGAGATATTACCCAGCGCGCCACTGCGGAACTGAATGGATAGCGCGCTGTTGATGTCCACTGCCGAGTCGAAGTTCTCGCTGAATGCGCTGACCTTTGCCACACTCAGCCCGGTCACCCACATGATAATGTCCACCAGGTGACTGCCTGAGTCGTTCAGCTGTCCACCACCAGACAGCTCCGGGTCCTGGCGCCACGTGCCTTTGGTGCCCCGATACCAGTTCTGACACTGCAGGGCGGACACAAACTGCGGCTCGCCGATCTTGCCGGAGCTGATCATCTGCTTCATGTAGCGGAACTGCGGCATGTAGTGGCGCTGATATGCCACCAGCCCCACTTTGCCCGCCTCCCTGAAGCGGTTGACCAGAATCCTGGCATGCTCGATGGTGCACACCATGGGCTTCTCCAGCAGCACGTGCAGTCCCTTATCCAGAGCGTCCATCGCCTGCTGGAAGTGCACGGTGTGCGGGCTGATGATGGCGACGGCATCCAGAGATGCTTTCTCCAGCATCTCGCGGTAGTCCTTGAACACCGGCACCCCTTTCAGTTTGGGAAATGCCTCCACACAGTGCTTGATCTGCTCATCGCTGGGGTCGCACAGCGCCACGATCTGTGCTTCGGTCACGCTGGTGTCGATCACCTTCATGTGCGACCGCGCCATGCCCCCGCACCCAATGAATCCGATTCGCACCTTCTCTGCCATCAGTCGGTTAGCCTCCAGAGGGGATACGTTAGGTTGTTACAGGAGTACGATTACAAGGGCAGAGGGGATTATCCTGCCCGTCTTTACTGAGCGTTTCGAACGGCAGCGCGAATTGCCAGCACCTGCTTCAACACGCTCTCCAGCTCGCCAAGCGGGAACATGGTGGCGGGGTCGGACAACCCCTTTTCCGGGTCAGGGTGCACCTCCATAAAGAGGGCATCGATGCCCACAGCTGCCGCCGCGCGAACCAGATGGGGGATGAACTCGCGCCTGCCGCCGCTTCTCGCGCCTGCTCCTCCCGGCAGCTGTACGCTGTGAGTGGCATCAAACACCACCGGAACGCCCAGCGCACGCATCTGCGGTAGCGAGGTGAAATCCACCACGAGCGTGTTATAGCCGAACGATACGCCCCGTTCTGTCAGCAGCACGCCCGCCGCGCCCGCCTCGCGCAGTTTCTCCACCACGTGGCGCATGTCCCACGGCGCCATGAACTGACCCTTCTTCACGTTCGCCGGCTTGCCGGTTCGTCCCGCGGCGACCAGCAGGTCGGTCTGTCGGCAGAGGAAGGCAGGTACCTGCAGGAGGTCTACCACCTCGGCGGCGCGGTGTGCCTGCCACGGTTCGTGGATGTCGGTGGTGAGGGGCAAGCCGGTCTGTCGCTTTACCTCGGCAAGGATGCGCAAACCCTCGTCCAGCCCCGGACCGCGGAAGGAGTGCAGCGAGGTGCGGTTTGCCTTGTCGAAGGAGGCTTTGAAGATGTATGGAATTTCCAGCCGCCCGCAGATGGACTGCACCGCCTGCGCCACCTGCACACACAGATCCTCGCTCTCAATAACGCACGGACCGGCGATGAGAACCAGTTGCTCGCCGCCTATTGGGATGTCTGCCACATTGACCGGTGCGATAGCGCTGTGCATGGGTATATATTAACAGGTAACGCGGCGATGTGGCAAGGGAGAACTGAAGACCCTTCGAGGAGCGCAGCGACGAAGCAATCCCC
>CAKZNX010000009.1 GCA_937132045.1 uncultured bacterium | reverse complement strand
ATGGCGCCTGTGTCGTTGGTCTCCAGATTGGTGCGGCGCATGTCGTTGAACTCGACGATATTCCGATGCGAGCTCTGGTTCTCGCTCAGGCTCTTAAGCGAGATGGCGTAGCGTGGCGTGTCCCAGATGGTGTTGTGTGCGATACGGTTATCACTGCCGGTAATAACATACACGCCCGCCACGTGCTTGTACACCAGCCCGAGATTCTTCATCACGTTGCCTGCGATCAGGTTGTGGTGCGGCTGGCTGGCGTTATCTCCGATCAGGATCACACCGCCCTGCGCGACGTTCTCCACCCGATTCTTCACAAAGCGAATCTGGTGGCTTTGCTCCTCGAGTCGCAGGGCGTATCCGCCCACCCACCGAAAGAGGCAGTCTGTCACCTCACAGTGCCTCGCCCCTGCCATGTGTATCACCGCATCGGCGGGCATATAGTAGTTGGTGGTGAGGGTATAGTCTGTGTCGGTGAACACGAATCCCTGAAAACGCAGGTGCTTCACCCAGCGGTTGCCTGCCGGATCGCCCTTCAGCTCAATCAGACGGTCCAACCTCGTGAGTACGGCTTCGGCAGCAGATTTGTTGTCGTCTGAGAGGTAAAGCAGTTCCCCTGTCTGACGGTTCAAGTACCACTCATTCGGCGCGTCAAGCGCTTCCCGAACGTTCTCGATGAAATAACGGTTACCAAGGCGGATTTCGTCGGTATAGCCGTCCGGCGGAAGGAGGATTTGCATGGAGTCGTGATCGATGCGCGCAATCGGCGCAATGGCGTTGACCCATCCCCATGCCGGAAAGATGTGCAGTTCTGCCCCTTGCGCATCGCGCCAGCGCGGGATATCGCCCTCGTTGAAGGAGAGGTAATCGCGCGACCCCGGAGGCTGAGGGGTAGGTACACTCACTTCGGGACCGATTGCCTCATCGCAGGCTTCGGCTTGTATCAACAGCAGATGCCCCTTCTCGGGCTTCTGGAGACGGAACGCCCCCCACCACTCGAAGTCGCCGATCGCCTGCTCGGGGTTCCACGCGCTATCCTGCACCAGTGCCAGAGCGTCCAGATTCAGCCCACCGCCCCTCGCATTCTCCCATCGCAGGACACACTCGCCCTCCGGCAGGCTAACGTCCGCCACATGTGACCAGCGAAAGTTACCCCATCCGCCGGTGTTCGGCAGGTTGCGCAGGGGTATGGCGTCGCCGCCGCTCACCCGAACCACACACCGCCCGCTCATGTCTGCCGCTTCGCCCGTGTTGTCCGCTGCGTAACGCATCCACAGCCGGTAACTGCCCGCTTCTGGCACCCGTATCCGCCACACCAGCGCATCGCCCACGTTGTGGATGTTACCGACGCCCTGACCGAACACACCCCGCTCCCAGCGCTCGCCGTGGAACTGCGCGAACAACCACCCGCCCGTGCGCGGGTTGCTGGGGTCGTAGTTGGGATAGCGGGCGCGGATTGCCCACCGCTCACCGATGCGCAGAAGGCGCGGTGTCCAGCCTTCGTCAACGGCTACCCGTGCGCGCCAGAGATTGTCCCGCACATGCTGCCAGCCCGACACAGGCACGCCACCGCTCAGAACCACTCTGCCAGCGCGCTGCGCGCGGTAGGTAATGGGAAACTGCGCCGTACCGCTGTCTTCGGGGGTAAAGACGAGAGGCTCGCGCAGGGTATACACCCCTTCCGCCACGATGACCTCCACCGGCTGTTTCAATCCCGCTTTGATGACCTGCCGAACCGCCTGCTGTGCCCGATGAAGCGTAGCAAAGGGTCCGTCGGTCCGCTGAGCGTTGGCTCTGGGCAGTCTGCCGGACCAGGCGTCATTCCCCGAAGGAGACACGTAGAAACGAAGAGGGGCCGAATGGGCTGTTGTCGCAAGCATTGCCATCAATACCAGCACTGTCCTCCACACCATGATGCTCCCCCATCTCACAGCAAATCCGGATTTTCTGCGGATAACCGTGCAACTCAGCTGACACCAGCATCACCATGCTGTAAGAGCCGTGCGCTTACAGTTCCGCAGCGCCCTGTGCAAGCATATCGCGCAGTCTCTGCGCGTCGGCGTGAATCTTGTGTCCCTCCGCGTCGGTGATGTAGAAGACGCCGACCGCCTTGCCCGCCCACGTGCTGAGCTTGGCGCTGTGGATATTCCACCCGAGCTGCGACAGCGCGCGACACACCCAGTACAACATACCGATATGCTCGGTGGTGCGCACCTCGATCACCGTGAACTGTTCCGACAAATCGTGATGGACCACCAGGTGCACCAGTTCCGGTCGGGTCTGTTCCACCCGGCGTCGGCGTGCCAGCAGGTCGTTTACCGACAACTCGCCGGTCAGCACCGCCTTCATGTTCTCCTCGATTTCGGCGCGCTTGGCAGCCGGGATAGGGCGTCCACGGTAATCCACCCACAGCGTGTCGATCGCCACCTTGATCTCCCCGGAGCGGGTGAAGACGTTCGCCGCGTGCACCGCCACCTGCCCCGCGTACAGCACGCCCGCGATTTTCGCGAGCAAGCCGGGCTCGGGGTCGTCGATAGCACACACCGTCAGCTCGGTCACGGAAGCATCGGGCGGAGTCTGGAAGGCAAGTTGCGGCACGCCGCGAATCGCCTCCTGCACCATCCGGATGTGCAGACCGATCTGCTCCTGCGCGGTGTTCAGCAGGTAGGTGGCAGGCATCTGGTTCAGGTGACGGGTCACCATCTCTTCGGGCAGGTTTTCGAGGCTCAGTTCCTTCGCCAGCCTCCGTCGGAATCGCCCGATGTCGGGCGGTGCGTGTTCCGCCACCTCGCTTGCCATCAGGAAGCGCTCCGCCTTGCGATGCAGTTCGCGCAGGAAGGCGGCTTTGACCTCCGTCCACACTCCGCTGCCCACCGCGTGTGTGTCGGCATAGGTCAGCAGGTACAGCATGTTGAGGCGGTCGATGGTGTCACACACCTGCACAAAGTCGCGGATGGTCTCGTCCAGATTCAGGTCGCGCAGGCGCGATGTCTCCTGCATCAGCAGGTGATGGCGCACCAGAAAGACGAGGTCGGCAATGGCGTCCTCGCTGAGGTAGAGCCGACGCCCCACGTCCTCCGCCAGAATGGCCCCCGCTTCCGAATGGTCCTGGTCTGGTGTGGCTTTGCCAGCGTCGTGAACCAGCGCGGCGAGATACAGCACCTCGCGATGAGGGGTCTCCTGAAAGATGCGGCGGTAGTCTGCGTAATGCGGATCGGCGATGGTGCCCAACTGTTCCAGGTTCTCCACCACTCGCAGAGAGTGTTCGCCCACCGTGTATTCGTGCGATGGGTCGTAGGGGATCAGGGTTCGCGTGGCTTCATACTCTGGCAGTATCCATCCCAGCACACCGGTATCCGCCATCTGGCGCAGAGCACGCGACACTCCAGCAGGCGCCTGCAGAATAGAGAGGAAGGTTTCGGCAAGATGTTTGGGGTCACGAGTTCGCGGTGAGGAACGCGACACAGAGCGCATCAGCTGCCGCACCGACACGCTCAACTCCAATCCGTACTGCTGTGCCAGCCGAATCGCCCACACCATCCACACGGGGTCTTCACGCTGGAGCAGGCTCTCCGCTGCGACCACCTCTTTGCGCTCACAGTCCAGCCCGATGCCCAGCACGTGGCGCACCTGTTCCACCTGATGCACAATCTCTTCGCACACCTGATGGGCACGCACCGCGTGGGTGTAGTAATCGTGCATGAACTGCTCGACGGCGGGAGTGTGCCCTAGCGGCTGATAGCCCATCCGCACGGCAATCGCTTCCTGTTTGGCAGTGGTCAACAGGTCGCGCTGTTCGCCAGCCAGCACGTGCAGGTGGTTGCGCACACGGGTCAGAAACTCCTGTGCCTCTGCAAGGTAACCTGCGCTCTCCTCACTCAGCCAGCCATGAGCCACCAGATAAACCCACTCTCCTGCGGTGGGCAGCCCTGCCCAGCCAGCACCCAGCCAGCGAACCAGATGAATATCGCGTAGACCGCCTGCCCCTTCTTTCACGTTGGGCTCGACCAGGTACGGCGTGGTGCCGAATTTGAGGCGCATCTGACGGCGCTCCATCATCTTGCGGAACAGGAAGTCGGTATGGTTGAAGTGCCCCCAGAACTCCTCCAGAAACCGCGCGAAGATGCGCCGGCTGCCGGTAATCAGACGTGCATCCACCAGCGTGGTCTGCGTCGTGTGGTCGAGTGTGGAGCAGTCCTCAATGAGGCGATAGGCATATCCCACCTTCAGGTGCCCGTATTCCACCAGCACATCCATCAACAGGTGGAACATCTCCCGAATCACCCGGTCTGTAGCCGTATCGCCGTCGCGCTCGGGGATGAAGGTGATATCGATGTCGGAGTGCGGAGAGAGCTCCATGCGCCCGTATCCGCCCGTTGCCGCGACCGCGATCTCGGGAGGATTTGGCACACGCGCCTTCTGCACCGCCAGCCCAAACAGGCGTCGCACCACCGCATCGGCAAGGGCGGTGAACGACCGGCACGCTTTCAGACCGTCCAGAGGGGGCTGAAGGCTATCCATCAGTTGCTGGCGCTGTGCAGACATCCAATCGCCGATTTCGCGGGCGTCCTCCATCTGAGCCAGCGCCTGCACCCACTCGTCCCGCAGATGCCCGGCGATAATGCCATCGCTGGAAGGCACGATATGAAACTCTTCTTTCGTCACGGGCGGACCGTGCGTCTCAGACTGCAAGCGACTCATGACCTACTCCGAACGCCAGAGAATAAACAACCCTCCCACTGCAAACAGCAGGTTGGGCGCCCACGCCGCAACCACCGGCGGCATCAGCCCCTGATTGCCCAGCAACCGCGCCAGCAACAGCGTATTCCAGAAGAGGAATACGAGAATGATTGCAAGCAACACTCCCATGAAGCTTCCTGCCCGCGCGAAGTACAGCGATAACGGCGCACTGCACAGCGCAAACACTGCGCAGGCGAAGGGTATCGAGAACTTGAAGTGATACCCCACCCACAGGCGCGTGGCGGGCATACCTGCCTTCTGAAGCTCCAGGGCCTGACGACGCAGTTCCGCCGCGTTCGTCTCTTCGGGCGCCGGCGGGCTTAATACCTCTTCCAGCGCCACCCGCAGGTTGATGGTGATTTCTCCTTCCGTACGGGCGTCGATGGCGAAACCGTCCTTGCCGTAGATATGCACATGGGCATCGGTGAACCGCCAGACGCCGTCGTCGTACACTGCCCGCTGTGCCAGAATGGTGCGGGCGTAGCCGGCTCCGGGCATCTCCCACACCTGAACATCTCGCAGCTCAGCGCGATTGCCCTGCACGTTCTCCACCATGCCGATATAGAAGGCGTACTCGCGCGTGCGGAACACGACATTCGAACGTAACAGAGGCGCCGTCTGCATCAGAAAGATTCGGTCGCGCACCCGGCGAAACCGTCGCTCCGCACCAGGCACCACCGACTCCTCAAGCCAGAAGTTTACCACAGAAACCACGACTCCTGCCAGCAACAACGGCAAAAAAACGCGCCGGAGACTGGCACCGGCACTGCGCAACACCACGATCTCGGAGTCCCTCGCAAGGCGGTTCACCGCCAGCGACACCGACAGCGCCGTCGCCACCGGCAGGGTGAGCACCAGAAGAAACGGCGTGCGGTAGACGATCATCTGCGCCACAGCCAGAACTGGAACACCCAGCGCGAAGAACTGTTCCGCATAGTTGAAAAGCAGGTTGCCGATCAACATCAACACCACTGCCAGCGTGCCCACCAGAAAGGGCACCAGCAGCTCCGACAGCAACATGCGGTCAATGAGCTTCATTCTTCCACGCGAATGGTGTTGCAGACGTCCAGCACCACCGGCAGGCGCTGGATCTCCGCCGTGGCATGTCGTATCGCTCCCTCCTGCGCACGGTGTGTAATCCACACAATCTCCGCTTCCTGCGGATTGACCTGCCTCTGCACCACCGAGGAGATGCTGATATTGTGGATGCCGAACACCCCTGCCACCTGCGCCAGCACGTTCGGACGATCCTGCACGCGCATACGCACATAGTAGCGCGTCTCAATCTGCTCGATAGGCACCACGTACCGCTGGTCAAAGCACGTGCACCCCACGCGCCCTGTGGAGCCAAACAACAGGTTGCGCGACACATCGATGATGTCCCCGACCACCGCACTGCCTGTGGGAAGGCTGCCCGCACCGCGCCCATAGAACATCACATCGCCGACCGCGTCGCCACGCACCATGATGGCGTTGTACACGTCCCGAACGCTCGCCAGCGGATGCGATAACGGCAACAGCGCCGGATGCACGCGCACCTGCACCGCCTTTGCCGACACCTCCTGTGCGATTGCCACCAGCTTCACCGCATACCCCAGGCGCTGTGCCCATTCCATATCGGCGCGGGTGATGCGCGTGATGCCCTCACGGAACACATCGTCCACTCGTACACGCGCCGTAAAGGCGATGGAAGCAAGGATGGCAATCTTGTACTGGGGGTCATTACCGTGCACGTCCGCGCTGGGGTCAGCTTCGGCGTAGCCCTGCGCTTGAGCCTCTTTCAGCGCCTGCTCGAAGTCGGTGCCTTCCTCCGCCATTCTGGTGAGAATGTAGTTGGTGGTGCCGTTGACGATTCCCGTCACCCGCTCGATGCGGTTGCCTGCCAGAGCGTTCTTCATGGGCTGGATGATGGGAATACCCCCGCCCACACTCCCCTCGAAGGCGAAGTCCAGATGACACTTGCCCGCCGCCATCATGATGTCCGCGCCCTCCTTCGCCAGCAGCTCCTTGTTGGCACTGACGACCGGCTTGCCGTTTTCGAGGGCGCGCAGCACATATTCCTTAGCAGGGTGAACGCCGCCGATAAGCTCCACCACGATGTCCACCTGCGGGTCATCGATCACGTCGTAGGCGTTGCTGGTCAGCAGGGAACGGTCCACCGGCACCCGGCGGGGTTTGTTGACATCGCGCACGGCGATACGACGGATCTCCAGTCGTGTTCCGATCTTGCGCTCGATGCTTTCGCGGTTGCGTCGGAGCACCTCCACCGTGCCCGACCCGACCACACCGAGTCCAAGAATGCCCAGCTGGATGACCTCCTTGCTCACGCTACTGCCTCCTCCGGTTCCAGGCGATACAACACCGTACCCTGCTCGACCAGCTGACCACTGCTCGCGCAAATCTCCACCACCTTGCCGGACCTATCCGCCGGCACCTCATTAAACACTTTCATCGCCTCGATCAGGCAGACAATCTGCCCCTCCTCCACCGAGTCTCCCACTTCCACGTAAGGAGGAGCGTCTGGCGACGGGGCGCGGTAGAACACCCCGGTCATTGGCGCGCGCAATTCCACCAGATGGGTCTGTGGCACAGCGGGTGCAGCAGAAGCCACGGGCACAGTGTAGCCTGCGTCGGGGACCTCGGCAGGGGTCGCTGTTTCGCGCCGGATGAAGATGCGCAAGCCCTCTTCCTGCCATTCCAGCTCGGCAAGGTGGTACTCTCGTGCCAGCTTCAGCAGCTCTTCGGTTCGGGTTATCTCGTCGGTCACTGCATCCACCTCAAATCATCGTCCTGCTGGTGAAGGTGCCTCTCCAATGGTCACGGTCAGCGGAACCTCCTTGCCGCCTCGCCACACTCGCGCCTCCACGCGGTCGCCCGGGCGACGCTTCATAATCTCCTCCAGCAGTTCCTGCGTGGACCGTATGGGGCGGCCGCCAAATTGACGGATCACGTCTTCCGTGCGTAAGCCCGCTTTGTCCGCAGGGCTACCCGGCAGAACCTCTTCCACGACCACCCCATTTGGGTCGGGCAATCCAACACGACGCATCAGGGATGGGCGCACCGCTTCGAAGTAGAAACCGATCCAGGGTCGTGTCCGCTGGATGGAACCGCCCTGCGAGATGATGTCGCGCACCACCTTCTTCACATGATTGACGGGGATGGCGAAGCCGATACCGATAGACCCGCCACCCGGCGGAGCGGCGATGGCGGTATTGATGCCGATGAGCTGACCGTGGATGTTCGCCAGCGCGCCGCCGGAGTTACCCTGATTGATGGCGGCATCCGTCTGGATGGCTACCTCCAGATAACGCCCCTCATCCACCATCAGCCTGCGCCGGTTCAGCGCACTGATGACACCCACGGTGACAGTGCTGCCCAACCCCAGCGGGTTCCCGACGGCAATCGCCCACTCACCCACGCGCAGCCTGTCGGAGTCGCCCAGCTCGGCGACGGGCAGTCCGTTCGCGTTCACCTTGATGACCGCCAGGTCTGACTGCGCGTCGGCACCGATGATGCGCCCGAGAAACCGCCTGCCATCCGCCAGCGAGACCACGATTTCGTCCGCCCCGCGTACCACGTGGTGGTTGGTGATGATGTATCCGTCCGGGCTGATAATCACGCCGGAGCCGGAACCGCGCATCGCCTCCTGCGGACCGAAGAAGTCATCCAGCCGCAACGGACGGCGCGGACGCATGAAGGTGTCGATGTTCACCACAGCAGGTTCAATGCGTGCGCTTGCATTTGCCAGAGCGTCGGCGTCCGGCACCGAACCCACCTGCCTTGCCGGGGCGTCCAGCGTTGTCAGCACCAGCTGGCGCGATTGGGAAGGCGGTTGGAATCCCAGCCAGCGCACAATGAAGGCGCACGCGGCGAAGCCGAACACGAACGCGAGCACTAAGCTCCAGGGTCTGGACATCCGGAATCACCGTCCTGCTTCCGGCAGCTGCCGCAACAGGCTGACCATCTCGATGGCGCTCATCGCGGCATCACCGCCTTTGTTGCCCGCTTTGGTACCAGCCCGCTCGATAGCCTGCTCGAGGTTATCCGTGGTGAGCACACCGAAGGTAATGGGCACGCCCGACTCCAGCATACCCTGCGCGATGCCTTTTGCTGCCTCAGCAGCGATGTACTCGAAATGTGGAGTATCGCCGCGGATGACACACCCGAGGCAGATAACGGCGTCGTAACGCCCACTGCGCGCGAACTTCGCAGCGACCAGCGGGATCTCCCACGAGCCGGGCACCCAGGCAACCTCCACGTCTCTATCCGTATCCACACCATGTCGCGCCAGAGCGTCCAGCGCGCCCCCCAGCAGTTTGGATGTGATGAACTCGTTGAAACGGCTGACCACAATCGCAAATCGGTAGCCACTACCGACCAGAGCTCCCTCATAGGTCTTTGGCATGGGTAACGCTCTCCTCCAGTTTGCCTTCGCTGACCTGCTGACCGTTCTCGGGCAGCAGATGCCCCAGCTTTTCACGCTTTGTGCGCAGGTAGCACTCGTTGTACGGGGTGACCGGTCCCACAATCGGCACGATTTCCACGATTCTTAAGCCGTACGCCTCCAGCCCGATGCGTTTGGTTGGATTATTGGTCATCAGGCGGATCTCCCTCAGCCCGAGGTCTGCCAGTATCTGCGCGCCGATCCCATAGTCTCGCTCGTCGGCGTGGAAGCCTAGCTCGATGTTGGCATCTACCGTGTCCAGACCCTGATCCTGCAGGGCGTACGCCCGCAACTTGTTCAGCAAGCCGATACCGCGTCCCTCCTGCTGAATGTACAGAAGCACCCCGCGTCCCTCCTCGGCAATCGTGTCCAGCGCGATGGTGAGCTGGCTTCCGCAGTCGCACCGCAGAGAGTCCAGCAGGTCACCGGTCAGGCAGCTGGAGTGCACGCGCACCAGCGTCGGCTTGCCATCGGACACATCGCCCATGACGAGCGCCACGTAGGGGTTGGGATCCACCGTGCACTCGTAGGCGTGAACCGCGAAATCGCCGTAACGGGTGGGCAGTCGCGCAACCGCCACCTTGTTGACCAGTTTCTCGTAGCGACGCCGGTATCGGATAAGGTCGGCTATCGAGATGAGACACATATCGAGCCCGCGTGTCATCTCGAACAGTTCCGGCAGGCGCGCCATGGTACCATCATCGTTCATGATTTCGCAGATGACGCCCGCGGGAAACAGTCCGGCCAGCCTTGCCAGGTCCACAGCCGCCTCCGTGTGCCCGGCTCGTCGCAACACGCCACCCTCCACCGCACGAAGCGGGAAGACGTGCCCGGGCTTCTCGAAGTCCTCGGGGCGGGCACGTGGGTCCACAAACAGCCGGATTGTCTGAGCGCGGTCGTGCGCCGAGATGCCGGTCGTCGTGCCAATGCGTGCGTCAATAGGCTCCATCATGGCAGTGCCGTGTCGGGCGGTATACCGGCTGGTAATGGGACCGATACGCAGCTCGTCCAGTCGCTGTCCGGTAGCCGCCAGGCAGATGAGACCGCGCCCGTACTTTGCCATGAAGTTGATGGCTTCGGGGGTTACCTTCTCCGCCGGAAGCACGAAATCGCCCTCGTTTTCGCGGTCTTCATCATCGACAACGATAATCATCTCACCGCGCTTCAGGCGTTCGATGGCGTCCTCAATCGCGCAGAAATCACTCATCCATTCACCTCGGGCACGGGTGCATCACGCAGAAGTGCCGACTATGTAAATGATACCAGCAGATTCTTCCTCTGCGCAACCGCTGGTGTTCCCAGCCTGCAGAAGCAAAGGGCGAGGTCCCTCGCATCGCAGTCACGGCAAGCAGGGTCTCGCCCCGGCAACGATATGGCGCGTTCGTCAGGAGGTGCTCTGCGCTTCCGCCTGACCACCTCGCACAAACTGCCACACCATCCAGCCGACCACGCCCAGCCCAGCCACCAGCAGCACCACGAAGATGACAAATACCACCCATTGTGGGTTCACCGGGATGGCGTTCACATCCAGATGGGGCGACAGATACATCCCCCGCAGACTGTGGCGCGTCACTGACATCAGCGCAATCGCCAGAATGGTCAGAGCCACAGCGCCAAGCGCACTCCGATTGACCACCAGCATTGCCAGCACGGCTAGCAACACGCCTGCCCACAGGATGATGGTGTGCACCGTATTTCCGCCGATGAAGCTCTGCATGAAACTGTTCGGCAGGCTGAACAGAAACCACAGCCCGACCGCCAGCTGCACGATGGTGGCTCCGATGAACAGGCGCGCGCCGAACCGCTTTGCCTCATCCGCCCAGCTGGAATCGCTGGAGCGATACAGCAGACTGAGCAACATGATACCCAGTCCCGTTACCGCAAACGCTGCGACCATGAAGTGCAGGTAGCGCGGAATCAGCGTCGGCTCCGACCAGTTCAGGTGCAGACCCGCCGCACTCTGCGCATACATCTGCGCCCACTTCTCAGGCGCGAGGTTCAGCGTGGCGTTGTGGGTGTAGAGTAAGCCCACGACCAGAATGAATATGGCGCTCACCCACGCGATAGGCGTCACCCACCTGCCCAACCAGTCGGGTCGGAACTGTACCAGATATAGCCCGTAATACGCCAGTAGCACCAGCGCGACCACCAACAGCCAGGGCCATGCCATCAGGATGGAGGCGGTGTAGAACGCCTGTCCGTACAGCACCTGCACGAACAGCAGAGGCGCGATGCCCAGCGTGATGGTCAGCGACATGGTGACCGGCAACGCTTTGCACAGGCGAGCGCCAAGCGCCGCGAAGAAGGGGTTGCTCTTGCCTTTCCAGTGCGCGATCGCCATGATGGTGGTGCCGCCTGCCAGCAGGTTCATCGCCACGATGTGCAGGATGAAAGTGAACACCAGCAGTATCTGCAACAGCCACGCGGGAGCCGGAAGCCCCGCAGGATCAGCCGGAGGAATAACCACAGGCATTTGCACGTACCTCCTTCCCTAACGTCGCGCCGTCTGCTGCGGCGGGTTGTTCAAACTGTAAAGCCACTCCACCAGAGCCTTTCGCTCTTCCTCATTGCCGAGGAACGGCGGCATATACCCCTTGAGCTGGTTGAGGTTCTGCAGCTGGATGTCCAGAAAGTCCTTCTCCCAGCCCTTCACGGCGAACTTGATGCCGTTGAAACCGTTCACCGTGTGGCACGACTGACAGTGGAACCGGAAGACCTGTTCGCCCACCTTAAGCAGGTCTGCTCGGTCGACTTCGTGCAGCAGGTCCCATTTCGCTGTGCCCAGCACGCCCTGCTCGTATACCAGCTGAACCTCCTCGGTGCGAACAGCGTTGGAATACATGTAGTCGTACAGGATGTACGGCTTGCGCACCGCCTCCCGCACCCACTCGGTCACGCCGGTGGTCACCAGCCCCAGCGCCACGATCACGAAGGCAAAGGTCACGTGGAACCGGCGCGGGAACAGGAACGGACCCAGCAAGGTTGCCAGCAGCACGAAGGCAGAGAAGACCACGCTCGCCGCCGCGAACAGCGTCACCACCGGCGCTCCACCCATGGAAATCTCGCGCGCCTGATCGGGGATGCGAGAGATGTACCAGATTCCGCCGAAGGGGATGACGCTGATACCCGCCAGCACCCATTTGGAGGCGTACTTCACCACACGCTCACGCAGCGACTCGTCTGCCTCCGCCGATGCCGTAATCAGCGCGTACAAGCCCGCCAGCGCAATGGTGACCGCCGTGCGAACCAGCAAGGATGGTAGCATCGACGGGTTGAAGAAGGCGTCCGCAAGCGACCTGGTCTCTGTCCACCTGCCCGTGGTGAGCATGAAGGTGAGGATACCGTTGATCATGAACAGGCTCAACCACGCACCGGCAAAGTAGACCCACCCAACTGCGATGTGCGTTCTGGCGCTCAGTCGGTTCCAGCCGTAGTAGTAGATGAACGCCGCCAGCAGCTCCACGAGGAAGAACACCCACTCGATCGCCCACGCCCACACGAAGATGTGGATGAGTGCAGACGTCGCCGAGGGGTGCACCAGCCCGATTGCCCACCAGATGCCGACTCCGCTCACCGCACCGAACACCAGCACCACCAGGATAAAGAAGGTACTGTGACGCTTCAGATAGCCCAGCAGTGCTGTGTCGTTCTCGCGGCGCGCTTTGATTTCGGTGAGAACCAGAAACAGCCCGGCACCGATGGCAAAGTGCGACACAAACACGTGCAGGATGGCGATGATGCCGATCAGCATCCCGCCGCCCAGCAGAGGAACATCCCAGAACGGATACTCCATGTCCGCATCTCCCTCTTGACGAGATGGAAATCGTTATCGTTATCAGTATAACACCCTGAGCTCAAGAAAGTCAACAACCTCCGTCAGTACGACAGACACGGTGAATGCACATGGTTCATCACTTTTAAGCGAAGCAGTTTGCCTCTGCAACACAGATTCGATACAATAAGCCGGTGCAACCTGTGTCGTGAGAGAAGATTTTTGAGTACATCTGAACCGCAACAACCGGTGGTGGACGTGGTGGTGGACCTGCCGGCGGCACTGCAGGAGGTATTCACCTACATGGTGCCCCGCGCGCTGGAGACGAAGGTGCAGGTGGGCAGCTGCGTGCTGGTACCGTTCAGCGGACAGCAGGTGCTGGGCTACGTGGCACGGCGCTACTTCGCGGACGCACGCGGGACGGGACGGCTGAAAGCGGTTATCGACGTGGTGGAGGGCAGTCTGCCGCTGGACGAGAACCGGCTCGCGCTGGCAGAGTGGCTGGCTCGGGAGTACCGTTGCGGACTGGCGGCGGCAGTTCGGTTGCTCGCCCCGACCGAGATGGTGGCGCACGTGCAGAAGGTGTTGCGCCTGACGCCCCAGGTGCAACAGCAGGAACTGTGGGAAGGCGCACCCAGCTCACCGGAGCGTCAGCTGCTGGAGCTGCTTCAGCAGTCGGGCGGACAGCTGCCCGAAGCAACCGCCAAAGCGCGCCTCGGAGCCAACCTGTTCAGTACGGCACTGTATCGCCTCAGGCGGAGGGGGCTGGTGGACATCCGCAATGTGCTGGAGGAAGCCTCCGGCAAGGTGCGCACCCTTCTGCATGTGCGGTTGAACATCCCGGCAGAGCAGGCGCGGTCGCTGGCGGATGCCTGTGTTTGCAGAGCTCCTGCTCAGGCGGCGCTGTTGCGCGCGCTGGCGGTGGCGGAACAGGAGATGCTGCCCATGGCGGAGCTCCTGCGTCAGGTGGGCGTCTCCGCCAGCGCGTTGAAGAGCCTGCAGGCACGCGAAGTGGTGGAACTCGTGGAGGCGCCGGTCTATCGGACGCCGGTACTGCAGGGGGGCGAAGCCTCGGAGGAGGCACATCTGCACATGACCACCGACCAGGAACGCTGCCTCAACGAGATCGGGCAGGCTATCGAGGCGCACACCCATCGCACTTTCCTGCTGTTCGGCGTGACGGGTAGCGGCAAGACAGAGGTGTACCTGCGTGCTGTAGCCATGACCCTGTCGCGAGGGCGCAGTGCGTTGATTCTTGTGCCCGAGATTGCGTTGGCGGCGCAGGTGGTGGAGGCGGTGAAGGCGCGCTTCGGCAACCTGGTGGCGGTTCTGCACAGCGCGCTGTCGGCTGGTGAGAGGTTCGACGAATGGCGCAGGGCACGGGAACAGCGTGCACGGGTGGTGGTAGGTGCGCGATCGGCGGTGTTTGCCCCGCTGGAACAGCTTGGGCTTATCGTCATTGACGAGGAGCACGAGGGCGCCTACAAACAACAGGAGCACACCCCACGCTATCACGCCCGCACGGTGGGGATGCAACGCGCCGGGCGAGAACAGGCAGTGCTGTTGATGGGCAGTGCCACACCCGCGATCGAGACCTTCTATCAGGCTCGGCAGGGGATGCACACGCTACTGCATCTGCCCTCCCGGGTGGAGGGACGTCCGCTACCGCAGGTGCACATCGTGGACATGCGCGGATCGGCGCGCGTGCAGGGAGGCGTTTTCAGCGGGCAGATGGCGGAGGCGATTTCCGAGCGATTGCAGCGGCGCGAACAGGTGATTTTGTTTCTCAATCGGCGTGCCTATGCCTCGTTCGTGATGTGTCGTAAATGCGGGATGGTCATCCGGTGCACACGATGCGCCGTATCGCTCTCTTACCATAAAGTGGATAACTCGCTGCACTGCCACCATTGCGACTACAAGCAGAATGTGCCCGATCGCTGTCCCTCCTGTGGCGCCACGCAAATCTACCCCTTCGGGCTGGGCACACAGCGCGTGGAGGAAGAGGTACAGCGGCTGTTTCCAGAAGCGCGCCTGCTGCGCATGGACAGAGACACCACTTCGCGGAAGGGAGCGCACCATGTGCTGCTCGCGCGCTTTCGGGCGCAGGAGGCAGACGTGCTGATCGGCACGCAGATGGTGGCGAAAGGACTGGACTTCCCGAATGTCACTCTGGTGGGCGTGGTCAGTGCGGATACCGCTCTGCACATCCCAGACTTCCGCGCTGCGGAGCGAGCCTTTCAGCTTCTCACGCAGGTGGCTGGCAGAGCGGGACGAGCGCACCAGCCGGGCGAGGTGGTGGTGCAGACCTTCAACCCCGAACACGAGGCGATACAGTTTGCCTCCACCCACGACTATCTGCAGTTCTACGAGCGCGAAATCCTCCATCGGGAAGAGCTGCGCTACCCGCCCTTCTCCCGGCTGGCGAACCTCCTGGCAACACACCCCGAAGAGGCGAAGGCAGAACAGATGTGCCAGCAGGCGGCGCAGCACCTGCGCGAGGCAATCAGGGCAACCGGTGTGGACGCAGAGGTGCTGGGACCGGTGCAGGCACCCATCGCGCGACTGAGGGGATTGTGGAGGTGGCACTGTCTGTTAAAGTGCTATCAGCCAGCGTTATTACCGGATTTGCTAGGCGAGGCGCTGGACGGCTTTCGTGCACTGGAGGGGGGCACGCTGCATATCGATATAGACCCTTACAGCGTGCTGTAAATCGCAGAATGCTCGGGGTCTCCGTTAGCGAGGCAGTAGTTGAGGAAGGGTTCCACCTCGCGTGCCAGAGCCGGGTCTACGCGCACTAACTGTCGCCATATCTGGCGATTACGACGCGAGACCTGCTCGTACTGCTCTACTGGCACCTCGACCACCACGATCTGCCAGCTATGAGGAAACAATAACGGTGTCCATCTCCGGCTGACCATATTCCTGCTCCGTTTGTATAGCCTGCAACCTATATTTTTGGCACGCTGGCAGTACCGGCACACGGCATTTATGCGGGTATATCGACCGAAGACGCAGGGTGTGGAGAGCGAACCTCCCGGTGAGCCGAACGACACAGTGGTAAGCGCAGGGGATTGCTTCGTCGCTGAGCTCCTCGCAATGACACAGGGGTTGAGGGGGATGGCTTCGTCGCTGCGCTCCTCGCCATGACACAGGGGCGACGTGGTGCAGAGGGGATTGCTTCGTCGCTAAGCTCCTCGCCATGACACAGGGGCGACCTGGTGCAGAGGGGATTGCTTCGTCGCTAAGCTCCTCGCCATGACACAGGGGCGACCTGGTGCAGAGGGGATTGCTTCGTCGCTAAGCTCCTCGCAATGACACAGGGGCGACCTGGTGCAGAGGGGATTGCTTCGTCGCTAAGCTCCTCGCAATGACACAGG
>CAKZNX010000008.1 GCA_937132045.1 uncultured bacterium | reverse complement strand
GAGTACGTGGATGTAGCGGACGCAGAGACGCTCGAGCCGTTGAGCTACCTGAAGGGCGAAGTGCTCATCTCGCTGGCGGCGCGTGTCGGGGTGGCACGTCTCATCGACAACATCACCGTTTCCATTTGAAGATGCTGAACACTTTCCTCATCGCGGTGGGGCTGGCGATGGACGCGGTTGCCGTTTCTATCTCCAGCGGGCTGAACCTGAAGAGTGTGAGAACAGGCTATGCACTGCGTATCGCCGCGGCGTTCGCGGTGGCACAGGCAGTGATGCCCGTGGTCGGGTGGTTTGCCGGTTACGGAGCGGGCGACGTGATAGCCGGTTTCGACCACTGGGCGGCTTTCGGGCTGCTGGTGGCGATTGGCGGGCGGATGATATGGGGCGCCTGCACCGAAGCCGGGACGGACAATTACAACCCGATATACGCACCGCACCTGTTCCTGCTTGCCATCGCCACCAGCGTAGACGCGCTGGCAGTGGGACTGGGGCTGTCTTTTCTGAAGATGCCCATCCTTCAGTCAGCCATCCTGATTGGAGCCACCACGTTTGTGCTCTCCCTGCTGGGAGTGTTCGCTGGCGACCGATTGGGCAAGCACGTCGAGAGCCGTGCGGAGATTCTTGGTGGCATTGTACTGATAGCAATTGCGGTCAAGATACTGATAGAGCACACGCGATAGCGCGTCGGTGTAACCGGGACAGCGCAAATGCGTCTTTCATCTATGGAAAGACTAAGGGGAGAACACCGGTGACAAACCCATCGGAGCGAGACAGGGAAGATGAGGTCTGGCTGAGGGGATGTGCCCGAGGCGAGCCAGACTTCCTGCGGCTGCTGATGGAGCGCCACGGTGGAGGCGTTCAGCGCTTCCTCGAGCGTATCGTGGGCAACCGCAGCGAGGCTGAAGAGCTGCTGACAGAAGTTTTCCTGAAAGTGTGGCAGCACGCGGCGCACTTTGGACACCGAGGGCTCGTGCGCAACTGGATCTACACCATTGCAGCCAATCTGGCGCGCGATGCCCTGCGCCGTCGTAAGGTGCGCGAACCCATCGCCGCCGAGTCGCTGGAGGCGCTGGAGCAGGAAGCCGATCCGGCTGGAATCGATCCGCTGCGGGAAACGCTGGGAAGAGAACGAAGCGACATGATCCAGCGAGGGGTCGATCAGCTTCCGCCAACCGACCGACTGCTGGTGGTGCTGTATCACTTTCAGGAGTATACGCTGGAGGAGATCGAGCAGATCACCGGTATCCCGCGCAATGTTGCCAAATCTCGGCTGTTCCGCGCAAGGCGGAAGCTAAAGGATATTCTACTTTCAGAGGGTTTTGAGGCACCGAACCATGAAATGTCTAGGAGTGCAGGAGAATCTGACGGAATATCTGCGGGGCAGATGTGCACCTCGGCTGACAAAGGAGATCGAGGAACACCTCCGCCGCTGCCCAGCGTGCCGGAGCGTGCTTGAGGAAGAGCGCGCGCTGCTGCAACTGCTGCGGGAGGAGCCAGCCAGTCTGTCCCCGTGGGCATGGCAGCGCGTTCAGGCGCGTCTGCATGAACCCGCCCGCCCGGCTCAACGCCTGAGTCTTTGGGTATGGTGCAATCGTCGCCTGGTGGCGAATCTGCGCTGGGCAGCTGCGGCTGTGCTGGCGGTCGTGGCAGTGTGGTCGTGGACCAACATGCCTGCCCTCCCGCCTATTGAACAGACTGCCGACACGCTTTCGGGCTATGCGCAGGCGGTATCGTATGCGCAGTCGACGGTTGTGGACGACCCTCTGACCGAAAGTACTCAGGTTATGCTCGGCGGGTGGTAACGTCCGGTTGTGGAGGAAACGGCTATGTCTTGCTGGAGATTATTCGGTATCCTTCTGCTGCTGGTGTTAACAGTCGCATGGACCACGGGGGCAATGGCACAATTCCCGCTGCCACCTGCACCCATGCGCGGTCAGGAGAAGCAACCGCCTCCTCCCCCATCGTTCGACCGGGAGTCGTTGTTCAACCGTTTGAACCTCACCTCCCAGCAGCGAACGCAGATGACCGCGCTCCTGAACGAGTTCGAGGAGAAAATGCGCGAGCTCCTGTGGAAGCTGCATGAGCAACGGATGCAGCTGACAAACCTGTATCAACAGTATGAACTGGACGAGCGCACCGCTCAGCGATTGCAGAGCAGTATCCGGCAGACGCAGGGCGACATCCTCAAACTGCACCACGAACACCACAAGCAATTGCGCCGAATCCTCACGAAAGAGCAGTTCGACCGCTGGAACCAGTGGTGGAAAGAGCGCATGTTCACACCACCGAAGAACGACTGGGGACGGCGCGGGCGCTCCAGGCCGGGGTAATGCATGGTCTGGGTGACGTTAACGGCGGGCGCCTTACTCCTGTTCTGGTGGGTGCTGCTCGCAGTGGCAGCGGTGCGCCCGCCGCGTGCTCCGCTGTTCCTCACGCCTTTTGACCTTCAGGTTCCGTTTGACCCTGTGGTTTTCCCCTCACGCGACGGCACACCGCTTGCCGGCTGGTGGATACCGCATGGACGAGCACGAGGCGTGGCGGTGCTCTGTCACGGCTACGTGGCAAACCGCTGTGAGGTGCTGGGGGTGGCGCTGGAGCTGCATCGGCTGGGCTTCAGCTGCCTGCTGTTCGACTTCCGCGCGCACGGCGAAAGCGGCGGACGTACCACAACCATCGGCGCACAAGAGGTGCAGGATGCGCTGGGCGCGGTGGATTTCGTTGCCCGCTTCAGCCTGCCTGTCCTACTGTTTGGGTCGTCGATGGGTGGGGCGGTTTCCATCATGGCGGCAGCGAGGGATCAGCGCGTGGGAGCAGTCATCACGGACAGTGCCTATGCCCGGCTGGCGCAAGCCGCAGATAGCTGGTGGGAGGCGGGCTTCGGACCGGTGTTGGGAAGGCTTTGCCGTCCCGTGAAATACATCGCCTTACTGCTCACACGCACGCGGTTCTCCGATGCCGAACCGGTTCGGGAAATCGGCAAGGTCGCTCCCCGACCGATTCTGCTGATTCACGGCGATCGTGACCACCTGGTACCCGTCGAGCACGCCTACGCCCTGTATGGTGCCGCAGGCGAACCGCGCACCGTGTGGATTGCGAACGACATTGGGCATGTGCAGGCGCGCGTCGAACAGCCGGAGAATTACTATGCGCAGATTGCCGCGTTCGTGGAACGCTGGTTCGAGACGGTATCTGCCGAGAAAACCATCGACGCACCATCGGGTGAAGCCGCGTCGTCCTGACGAACGCTTACGGGTTTTCAGGCGGTCGCCTCAAGCCCCGTTCACCACACCACCCGCTGCGTCAGCCTGCAAGCGCTCCGTGAGGGTGTTTGGAAGGTCGTCGCAATTTCCAGCATTTTCTGCAGAAAGGCTGTCGCAACCCCTTGCAAACCCCTCTCCCGTCCTCTCCCCGACGCGGGGAGAGGTGCAGGCTCCTCTTCCCTCGCAGGGAATGGGCAGAGGGCCAGGTTCTCAGATTACCACCGCTCAGCCATTAGTGGGCACCTTCGTGCTCCTTTGACAGCGAATCATGGTACAATGAGTAATGGTAGCCAATTGACAGGGGCTACCGCGTCGGATGCAACATCGATTTCGGTGCTCAGCGTATCTAAATAACTGGTGGAGGCATGCGATAGCAGGAGGTGAGGGAATAACATGAACACGCTCAAGGTCGGGGTCTTGCTGGTGGCTCTGACCGCTCTGTTTATCTTCGTGGGAGACATCATCGGCGGTCGGAGTGGGGCGATGATCGCGTTTGCGCTGGCTCTGCTCATGAACTTCGTGAGCTACTGGTTCAGCGACAAGATCGTGCTGGGCATGTACGGGGCGCGTCCTTTGTCGCCCGGTGATGCTCCGGAACTTCACCGCATGGTGGAGCGCCTGTCGGAGCGTGCGGGCATTCCGACGCCGCGCCTGTACGTGGTGCCCGGCGATCAGCCGAACGCCTTCGCGACCGGTCGCAGCCCGACTCACGCGGCGGTGGCGGTGACGGCAGGTTTGCTCAATCTCCTGAACGCCGACGAAGTGGAAGGCGTACTGGCGCACGAGATTGCGCACATCAAGCACCGCGACACGCTCACCATGACGGTGGTCGCGACCATTGCCGGCGCAGTGATGCTGCTGGCGGACATGGCGCGCTGGGCGATGATCTTCGGCGGTGCACGCAGCGATGACCGCGAGGGCGGCAACCCGCTGGTGTTTCTATTCATCATGATTGTGGCGCCCATCGCGGCGATGCTGATTCAGCTGGCGATATCGCGCGCCCGCGAGTACGAGGCAGACGCTACCGGTGCGAAGCTGGCTGGCAATCCTGATGGACTGATTAATGCCCTGCGCAAGCTCGAGCAGGCATCGCGCATGATTCCGATGCAGGCGTCTCCGTCGACCGCGCACCTGTTCATCGTGAACCCCCTGCGCGGCATGGGCGGTACCCTGATGAGCCTGTTCATGACCCACCCGCCCATCGAGGAGCGCGTCCGTCGCCTGCAGAGGATGCGCGGAAGCGAGTGGTACCTCGGAAGCTAGCAGCAAGTCTCGCCCCCGCCGGTGCGGGGGCGAGCGGCTTTCTTGCAGGAATCTCTCATCCATCGCCCGAAAGTGTTATAGATGAGCGTTCACCTGCCCATCGCGCTGTTCACAACCACACTGATCGGGGGTATTGCTTCAGCCATGATGCCTGAGACACCGCCGCAACAACCAGTGCTCACCGTAGATAGCGTTGTCTACCGTTCCCATGTATCCAGCGAGCAGATACTGGAGCCGTCCCCTTCACGTGAAACGCTGGGGGGTATTTACCTGGTTCTGGTGCACAACCGCTCCGACAGCACTGTGCGCTTTTCCAAACTGATAGTAGATGAACAGGACGCCGACCAGGTATCTGGAGGAGAGGTTCTGCACTGGTGGGACATCGTGCCACGAGAACTGCCACCAGATGGCGTAGCCGCACTCATGATTAACGGCACCCACCGGCTGATTGAAGGCGACAGGGTGTGCCGCGCCTGGCTCTACACCGAGGAAGGGCACTCACTGCGTATTGTGCTGCGCCCTATCCTTCAATCTCTCCGGGTAACCTATGCCTACATTGACGGTGCCAGTGGAGCCGTCTTCATTCAGAACAGAGACCCCAGCATGGTGTTCCGACTGGACAACATCCTGCTGGGTTCCGAGAGGGTTTCCGTGCAGTACCTGCAGCGCACCGTGGGACCGGGCGAGACCGCTATGGCGAAGGTGATTCTGGACAGGAACCTGCCCATCGGCACGCTTGTACCCATCCGCGTGATCGCCAGTGATCGCACAGGCAAGCGTATCTCCACGGGCGGGGTCATCCGCGTGGTGCCCATGCACTTTCCTATCGGTACCTGGGACGACGCGATCTGGCGGGACGCTGCTTACCGCGATAGCCTGTTGAAACGAGGCTTCGACACGGCGGTTTTCGGTGCGGGTGGCGCCGAAACTCCATCTGAGGAGGAGCAACAGGCGTTTGAACAGGTCTGCCCACAGAGCGGCTTGAAAGCGATTGCCTACGTGGGCTTTGACGAACCGAAGGAAGGCTTTTTGAAGCGCAACAGAGACAACGCCCATATCCTTGCCTATATGCTGCAGGACGAACCGGACTGGCGTCCCGAAGCAGGCGTACCCCGATATGCCCTGCAGAAGATACAAATATGGCGACGCCTTGGGGTGCCTCAGCCGATTTACATCAACCTGGCGCGCAGTCGGCGCTTCGGCGAGTTCGCCATGCTTGCCGATATCCCCTCATATGATGCTTACCGTGTGGGAGCGCCAATGCCCGACCAGTCGCCACATGCGTGGGGCAATCGGCTCGAGCTGGCAGGAGAATATACCACAGACCTGCGATTGAACAGCCTCCCGCGTCCTGTCTGGGTGTGGGCGCAGGGCATTCACACCTGGGATGAGCGCGTATGGGTGAACGAGGAACTGGGCAGAGCCGTACCCACCCCGGAAGAGGCACGGGTGCAGCTGTGGTTTCAGCTCAGCCGCGGCGCCAAGGGCGTGATGTGGTTTCGCACTCTGCCCGACGAGGAAGTGCGCCGTTACTACACCGACCTCGCCCGAAAAGCGATGCCTGATCTGGAGCAGGCGAAGGTGGAAGAGCTGGTGGAACAGGTTGTCGGGCAGTTCCGCGAAACTCTGGAGGAGATGACCCGCCTGAACCGTCTCCTTCGGGCTATCCGTCCGTTTCTCCTGCGCAGCGACGCAGGCTACAAAGGGCATGTGCGCGCTGCCACAGAGCCAGACAAGCTGGACGTGATGTCTCTGCTCGGGGAGCGGGTGGCGCTGGTGTTCGTCACCAACTTCGCGTACGACATGGACCCCAAAGGGTATCGCTTCCGCAAACAGCAAAATGTCACGGTGGTCGCGCGCATGCCGAACTGGTTAAAAGCCATCGACGTGTTCGCGGTGACGCCCGAAGGGGTGAATCCCGTGACGTGGCATCTGGAGAAGGGTCACGTACGTCTGACGTGGCGCACGCTGGACGAACAGGTGGCGCTGGTGGTGGTTGCCTCGGATGGACAGCCGCGCCAGCAGATTATTCAGGCGTTCAAGACGCTGCAGTCCGCGCCCGAGTAACCAGTGCGTGCGCCAGACGCAGAGGCTCGGGGATGCGGTGCCGCAGCACGCATCGACGCACCAGCGCCAGCGCGGATGGCAGGTCCACCCGGTGCCCGATGGACACGTATACCGGTCGTGCATTCGGTTGGGTGAGCAGTGCCGCACCGATGACCTCTTCTCCCTCGCGAATGGGGTACCAGTCACCCACAGGCGACATCGTCTCCATCCGCCCGCACAGCAGGCTCTTAGCGCAACCGACGGTAGGCGTGTCCACCAGCAGCCCGAAATGGCATGCCATGCCGAAGCGCCTGGGGTGTGCCTTGCCGTGCGCGTCGCAGAGCACCGCGTCGGGTTTTACCCGAAGGCGCGACCATGCCTCCAGTAACGGCGGAGACTCGCGGTAGGACAGTAAGCCGGGCACGTACGGAAAACCTATCGGCGCCCGCAGCACCACCTCGTCCACCACCTGCATATCCTGCAACCGCACCACCACGATACCAGCCCATGCCTCGGTGCTGAACCGCCCAAACGAGACGTCTGTGCCTGCTACCAGACGGACGGCGTTCACGTCCAGCGGCTCTTCCCTCACCTTCTCTCGCAAGCACCTCTGCTGAGCGATCGCTTCCGCAACGGTTCCCGGCACACGCAGGGTATTCATATCGATCACGGGTCGTCACCTCTTGGGGATGTCGCTCATCTGTCCCATCAGCGCCCCCGCACACAACCACAAGCACCATGAGACCGGTGGCAGGAAGGTGGAAAAGTTCACCATATTCCCCAGCGCGCTCTGCAACACAATCGTCCAGGCAACCACACACAGGGTACGCGATGTGGACACAGGCATCCGTTTTATCATACGCCAGCCGGTAACCAGAATGCTCCCCAGCGCCGCCACATACAGCACAAGCCCCACCCACCCCGTTTCGACGAGAATGTAGAGGTAGTTGTTATCAGCGCCGGTGGTATAACCCAGCAGGCGCGGGCTGTCTTCGCTCCATCTGCCGATGCCCAGCGTGCCCAGTCCCATGCCCAGAGGATGTTGCCACACCTCACGCAGTGCCTTCTTCCAGAAGGTCATGCGCACGCTTACCGTCGAAGCGGGCGCAAAGGGAGCGCGTACGTCCTGTGTGCGCTCTCGCCACAGCCCCTCCAGAGGCAACTGCAAAGCCACCAGCGCCGCCACCGCCAGCGCAATGGCGATACGACTGCGAACCCATAACCCGACCGACACGTATCCCGCCCACAGCATCACCCACGCGTAACGGGCGAAAGAGAGTACCGCCCCCGCCGACACGATGAGCGCGACGAACAGCCAGCGGTGCGAGCGCTTCTCCCCGGCAGCTGAAGCGAACCCCAGTGCGACCACAGCTCCAAAGCTCATCAGCGCGCCATACAGGTAAGGGTCCATCGTGGAGAAAGAGCGCGTGTAGTCCGCTACCATGGTTCCAGATGGCGCGCTCGGTCGGGTGGCACCCACCTGCATCAACCACGCATACGGGACGAACTGCTGAACGATACCGTACACCGCGTGTACCGCCGACACCACGCCGATGAACGCCAGCAGAGAACGCAGCTCCTGACCCGCGAAGAGGTGCTTGCCCATAAAATAGAGCAACAGC
>CAKZNX010000007.1 GCA_937132045.1 uncultured bacterium | reverse complement strand
TTCGAAGCCGACCCTGATGTTCCGGACGGCGTGTACGACTTCGTGCTGATAATCGGCGGCGCGTTACCCGCAGTGCAGAAGAATGTCGAGTTTGGCGACGGTAGCGTGCGAGACCTGTCGTTTTTCGACATCTTCTTTGGAGACCTGGACGGCGACGGGGAGGTAAGCCTGTTTGATTTCGGTATCCTTGTGCGCAACTTCGGCAGAATAGTGGAATAAGCACACACTCTGCAGGGCGGAGGCTCTCCACAAGCCAGGTAACGACCTGTTTCCGGTGCAGTGGGAGGTCTTCGCCCTTCAGCGAGGTAACAGGAACACAACGGTAACTTTTCCTCAGCGAGAGCGTCCATGATGGTGAGGTGATTCGTCATGGTAACCATTGGGGACGTTCTGGCTGTGGTGGGTATCGTGGTCGCCAGTGTGCTCTCGCTGTGGGCGCTGGTGATGGCAATGTCCCTGCTGTTCAGCGAACGCACGGCAATCGCTCGCGCGCGCATCGAGCACTCTCCCGGCAAGGTCACCCTTCTGGGTGCGGTCATCGCCCTCGTACTGGGCATCGTGGTAGCAGGACTGCTCAACCAGCCCAACGGCTTCCTGAAGCTGGTAGGATGGATAATCTACCTGCTTCTGCTGGTGGTGGGTGCTATCGGCTTTAGCGGGCTGTCGAGGCTGGTTGCGGAACGGCTCTCGCGTATCGAGCCTTCGCTCACACCCTACGCGGCGCTGTCGCGAGGGGCACTGTTCTGTGTGCTTGCCACATTTGTTCCCATCCTGGGATGGTTTCTGGTGGGTCCGCTGATGGGGTTCGCTTCCGTGGGCGCGGGTATCGAGGCGTTGTGGGCACGCTCTCCCGCCCTTGCCCCCTCGCAACCGGCGAACACCACAGCGCCTTAGCTATCGCGTCAAAGGAGTGATTCCGATGAAGATCAGCCGCCGCCAATGCCTGCAACTCGCGCTGGTGGGCGGCGCGGGTCTTTTGTCCAGCTGCACTGCCCCTCTGCGACACGCCATGACGCCACCGCCGGTGGTGTCGGGGCTGGCATCGCGCAGGGGACTTCCCGAGGATACCTGGTGGCTGAACCGCGTGACCTTCGGCGTGACCCTCACCGAGCTCGACCGGCTCGCAGAGCTGGGCAGGGTGGCGTATCTGGAACAGCAACTGCACCCCAACGAGGCAGCGGAAGAGTGGCTGGTGCGGTTGCGCCTGCGCGGTTTCGAAGTCTTTCAGGCTGCCCCCGCCGAACTGGGTGACCTGCCCATCCCCGAGGTCGTGCGCCAGCTGAATCAGCACGCCATCCTCCGGGCGACCTACAGCCGCTACCAGCTGCTGGAGCGAATGGTGGACCTCTGGCGCGACCATTTCAACGTGTTCGCGCAGAAGGGGCTGTGCGCGTACTACCTGCCGCAGTATGAACGGGATGTGCTGCGCAAACATGCCCTGGGCAGATTCGTCGATCTGCTGAAAGGCACCGCGCGCAGTCCAGCCATGCTGCTGTATCTGGACAACGCGCAAAATCGGCGCGGAGTGCCCAACGAAAACTACGCTCGCGAACTGCTTGAACTGCACACGCTGGGTGTGCACGGCGGATACACGCAGAAGGACGTGCAGGAAGTGGCTCGTTGCTTCACGGGATGGACAGTGGAGGGTCGGTTTCTGCGACCGCGCGGGAAATTCCGCTTCGATTCCGCTCAGCATGACGACGCACCCAAACGCGTACTGGGACAGGTCATCGCCGAGGGCGGCGAACGCGACGCCGAGCAGGTGCTGGAGATGCTGGCACAGCACCCCTCCACAGCACGGCATCTCTGCACGAAACTGTGCGTGCGCTTCAGGGGAACCGCACCGGAGGCGACCGTGCAGCGGCTGAGCGCTGTATACCTGAGCACGGGAGGCAACATCAGCGAGGTTCTGCGCGAACTGCTGCTGTCGGAGGAGATACTGCGGTCACCGCCTGTGTTCAAACGTCCCTTCGACTACATGGTATCCGCCTTGCGCGCGCTGTACGCGGTGACAGACGCCAACCGCCCCCTGCAGGAACATCTGCAGAAGATGGGACAGCCAATCTACGGATGGTCTCTGCCGGACGGCTACCCGACAGGGGAGGAGGCGTGGAAGGGTTCGATGCTGGCGAGGTGGAACTTTGCCTTATCGCTGTGCGCCAACGAGATACGGGGCACGTGGGTGGATATTCGCGCCCTGGTAGGTAGAAACGACCCGACCGACGCCCTTCTGCAGGCGGTTTTCTGCCTTCCGCCGAACCACCCGTCCCTGCGTTTGCTTCGCGAGCGACTGAGCGGCACACTGCAGAGGCAGGTGGCGCTGATGCTGGCATCGCCGCAGTTCCAGTGGCGATAGGATGAAGGAGGTTGCGATGGCGCAGGATGATTACTCTCCGCTGAGACGGCAGATACTGGTCGCCGGTGTATCCACCGCGCTGGGGTGGTTTCTGGATGGCGGCAGTGCGCTGGCACAGGTGGCGTTTCAGCCTGCTCGCACCGAGCGGCGCGGTGACGTGCTGGTGGTGCTCTTTCTGCGGGGAGGAGCGGACGGACTGAACATCGTCGTGCCTTATGGGGAGGACGCTTACTACCGAAACCGTCCCACGCTGGCTATCCCCGCTCCCAGCGACCGCCGTCGCAGTACTGCGGAACGCGCCATCGCCCTCGATGGGATCTTCGCCCTGCATCCCGCCCTCAAACCGCTGTATTCGCTCTACGCCGAGGGCAAATTAGCCCTGATACACGCCTGCGGGTCGGCGGAGAAGTCCCGCTCGCACTTCGAGGCGATGTCCGCAATGGAGCGAGGCGTTGCGGAGGCGAAGGAGGGTGTCGGAAGCGGCTGGATTGCCCGGCACCTGCTGAGCGTGCCTCGCAAAGGTTCCTCCCCCCTGCGGGCGGTAGCGCTGGGCAACGTGCTCCCCGCGTCCCTGCGCGGCACCACAGATGTGGTGGTGCTGCAGACCCTCTCCGACTATCGCCTCGCGATGCCGAAGGGAGCCGGAATCACGCACGCGGAAGAGCTACAGCAAACCCTGCGACAGATGTACGCCGGTCAGGGAAGGGACGGCGCACGTCAGGCAGCACAGGACACCCTGCAGGTTCTTCAAGCGCTCCAGCAGATGAACCCGGCGCGATACCAGCCTGCCAGCGGCGCTGCCTATCCAGACACCGACCTGGGACGGGGGCTGAAACAGGTCGCCATGCTTATCAAGTCGCAGGTGGGGCTGGACGTCGCCTGCCTGGATAAAGGTGGCTGGGACACGCACGTGGCGCAGGGCAGCACCTCCGGGTGGATGACGGGAAACCTGACCGACCTGGCGCAGAGTCTCTCTGCCTTTGTGCGCGACATGGGCGACGGCATGAAGAGCGTAAGCCTAGTGGTGATGACCGAGTTCGGCAGGCGCGTTCGGGAGAACAGCGGACTGGGCACCGACCACGGGCGCGCCGGGGCGATGCTTCTAATAGGAGGCAATGTGCGTGGCGGGAAAGTGCTCACCCGCTGGCCCGGGCTGGAGCCGCACCAGCTGGAAGAGCCTGGCGACCTGCGCGTGACCACCGACTACCGCCAGGTGCTGGCGGAGCTGGTTCAGAAGCGTCTGGGAAACCCGAACGTGAGCCGGGTATTCCCGGGCTTCGTCGCCAGAGACCCCGGCATCTTCGGCTGATAGGGCAAGCGCTACACTCCCAACCGAGCCGCCAGCTCTTCCAGAAACTGACGCGACTCGACGTATGCCTTCTCGATATCCGGCACGTTGCCGATATCGATTGCCACGTAGCCGTCGTACCCGTGCTTCTTCAGGGCGGTGAATACCCCTTCCCAGTCGATGGTGCCCTTGCCCAGCGACAGGTGTTCGTTGGTTCTGCCGTCGTTGTCGGAGACGTGCAGGTAGAAAATGCGTTTGCCCAGCTTCTCTACCGACAGGGGCAGTATCTCCTTCTGCGCGTTCTGGTGACCGGTGTCCAGCACCATACCGAAGTTGTCACTGCCCACATGCTCCCACAGGCGCAGGAAGGCGTCGGTGTTGCTGATGAGTTCGCCCACGCGCGGCTCCAGACAGAACTTCAGCCCGGCGTCCTTCGCCCTCTCCGCGCAGAACCGGAAACTATCCACCATTGCCGCCCACAGGTCGTCCCAGCGGAAATGCGGGTCGATTTTCACCCCGAACTGCTTGCCGAACTTGATCGCTTCTTTGTAGGGGGCATCCCCTACGAACTGTAGCGGCGGCGTGAAGCTGTCGGTCTGAATGGTCTCACACCCGAAGTAGTTGGCGAGTTCGATGCCAGTCAGATAGAGGTCTTTCGCCTTCTGCCGTCTCGTCGCATCCAGCGCAACAATGTCCGGCAGAATGGGGCAGAAGTTGATCACATTCAGTCCAAGGCTTTCGCAGTGTGCCTTCAGGTCGGCGCGGTGCTGGTAAACCTCCATCAGGTTTTCCTCGCGCACGCCCTCGAGCTCGACGCTCTCGAAGCCCATGTCGCGCATCTCGGTGAGGACGCGGAAGGTGTCCTGCAGAGACGGGGGATAACCATATTTGCTGATCGCATACAGCCAGCAACAGCTGATCTTCATCGGCACTCCCTCCTCGTTAGCGGTGTCGTAGACAGAATTGGATACCGGAAGGAGGCATCCCTGCACGGTGCGGATGGACGAGACTTCGGGTTGCATCGGCTGGGGCGCATCCGGTATACTATGAACACCAATAACCACCATACATGTCGGGTGCCAACATCCCCGTCCCGTCAAACCGGGACTGGCGTCTGACAGGGAAAGGACAATAGAAGATGATGCAGGCTCCATTGCCACCTGCGTATTCCCAGCTTTCGGATGAACAGACGCATGAGCGTATCCGCCGGGCGAAGCAGGCTCTCGGCGAGCGCGTGGTGATTCTGGGACACCATTATCAGCGTGACGAAATCATCCAGCACGCCGACTACCGCGGCGACAGCTACAAGCTGGCCCGCGACGCTACCCGCCACCCCGAGGCGGAGTTTATCGTGTTCTGCGGTGTGCACTTTATGGCGGAGACCGCCGACATCCTCACGCCTTACCACCAGAAAGTGATCCTGCCAAACATGTCCGCTGGCTGCTCGATGGCGGACATGGCGAATATCTATCAGGTGCGCGCCTGCTGGCGCGAACTCACTGCGCTGTTTCCCGCCGACAGCATGGTGCCTGTCACCTACATGAACTCAGCGGCGAACCTCAAAGCCTTCTGTGGCGAGCGCAGCGGCGCGGTGTGCACCTCCTCCAACGCGCGCGCCATTCTGGAGTGGGCGTTCCGGCAGGGCGAGCGGGTGCTCTTCTTCCCCGATCAGCACCTGGGACGAAACACCGGTATCGCGATGGGCATCGATCCCGACAGCGAGATGGTGGTGTGGGACCCGGAGCTGCCGCTCGGAGGCAACACGGAGGAGGCAGTACGTCGGGCGAAGCTCATCCTCTGGAAAGGACACTGCTCGGTGCACATGCGCTTCACGCGGGCGCAGATCGAAGCGGCACGCAAGACGTATCCGGGCATCAAGGTGGTCGTACACCCCGAATGCCGCCGGGAAGTGGTGGAAGCCGCCGACTGCAACGGCTCCACCGAGTATATCATCAAGGTCGTCCGCGAATCGCCGCCAGGTACCCAGTGGGCGGTCGGAACGGAGATCAACCTGGTGCACCGTCTCGCTGCGGAGCATCCCGACAAGTTTATCATGTGTCTGGACCCGATTGTTTGTCCCTGCTCCACCATGTATCGCATCCATCCCTCCTACCTCTGCTGGGCGATGGAGAACCTGATGCAGGGCAACGTGGTGAATCAGGTGAGGGTCCCAGAGAACATCGCACACTGGGCGCGTGTGGCGCTGGACCGGATGATCGGGGTGACCGAGTCTGCCAGACGAGCGGAAGCGGTCGCCTCCGCCACAGCAACAGGGTAAGCGAGAACGGGTGATGTTCGCGCGTCGGACGCTTGTCGCAGTGTGGCTCTGGATTCTCGTGCTTGCCTCTGCCGTGCAGGCGGAAGTGGAGGCGTTTCGTGTACGTATTGTGCTGTTGCCCGGCGGCACGGTCAGTGTCAGCACCGACGCAGGCGAGCGGTTCACCGTCGTGGGACGGGTGGTCGCCTTGCCTCAGCGCCTGACGGGAGGCAACCTGCCCCGGGCAACAGCTACTTTCAAAGGCGCCGGACTGTGGCTAATCCAGCACAGCGAGGAACAGGCAGTGGGTCTGACTTCCGCGAATATCTCCTCGCCCACTGCCCTTCGCACCGATATGCCCGTCGATTCGTTGCTGTTTCGCGGCTTTGACGCGCCCGTGTCGGTTAAGCTGTTGTTGCAGGAGGGGCGCCTGGCATACTCTCTGCCGCCGGGCTATCGCTATCGTCTGGGCGACGTGTGGGTGATGCAGGTGCTGGCAGAGAACGAGGCGCAGGTTGGAGCCATACGCAAGGCGGTGGCAGATGCCGTACCCGCCGAGTCGCGCGAAGCGATTGGGCGCAGTGTGCGGAGGGCAGAGTCGGCGAAGCTGCCGGTGGTTACCGGCACACTGAACATGGAGGTCACCGCGCGCTATGCCGAGAACGTGCGCTACGTCTTCTTCAGCGTGGACGGCAGTCTGGTCGGTACATCCAACGTGTTACCCACCATCTTTCGCTGGGACAGCGCGCAGGTTCCCGATGGAGAGTATATCGTGGAGGCACGTGCCGTGGACGCTGACGGGCGCGAGCTGGCTCTGGTGCGCAAACGCCTGCTGGTGAGAAACGGCGCCGAACCATAAAGTGCCGGGATAGGACACTGTGCGTCCTTCAACGCGCGCTCCAGCAAATCGCTGACTCCTATTTCTTCCGCGCATCGACGCAGAGAGTCCGCATCCATCTCCTCAGCACACGTTCTCAACACCCCCAGAACATCGCGCCACGGCACATCAGACACTCCGCCCCCCAGCCGGTATCACTCCAGCTTGGAGCGGAACGAAGACATCCACTTCGAACATTGTCTCGCGGTGAATCATGTCGAAACTGGACCGATGCTGGATCACCTCGGCAATCATGTCTTTATCCACGTAGAACTCATCTGCCACTTCCTCCCCGTATAACAGGGCTGCCAGTTTGCGGCGCAGTTCGGCTTCGGTGGCATGAGGGTAGCGCGAACGCAACCCTGCGAGCGCCAGTCGACGCGCGGAGGCATTCAACAACGCCCTCGATCCTGCAGGTCGGGCTTGCCTTGCGCAGAAGACCGATTAGCAGTGCCTCCA
>CAKZNX010000006.1 GCA_937132045.1 uncultured bacterium | reverse complement strand
GTGTCATTGCGAGGAGCGCAGCGACGAAGCAATCCCCTTCGCCTCTGGTGTCATTGCGAGGAGCGAAGCGACGAAGAGATCCCCTTCGCCTCTGGTGTCATTGCGAGGAGCGAAGCGACGAGGCAATCCCCTTCGCCCCCCAGTGTCATTGCGAGGAGCAAAGCGACGAAGCAATCCCCTTCGCCCCCCGATGTCGTTGCGAGGAGCGCAGCGACGAAGCAATCCCCTTCGCCCCCCGATGTCGTTGCGAGGAGCGCAGCGACGAAGCAATCCCCTTCGCACCCCGTGTCATTGCGAGGAGCAAAGCGACGAAGCAATCCCCGCCATATCATTACCCAGTTCTGCTGTGGCGGGCAGATCGCTCGGGCTATCGCAGGGATTTGCCCTGCCGCTGGTTAATCCACAGCTGGAGGTTGGAGCGGCATGGCGAACAGGAATTTTACCGGTCTCATCGGGCTGGGTGTGATGGGGCAGAACCTCGCGCTGAATATTGCGCGAAAGGGCTATTCGGTGTGCGTGTACAACCGCACGGCTTCACGGACCCAAGCCTTCGTGAAAGAGCGCGTTTCTGGGGAACCCATCACCCCAGCATACGACCTGCAAACCTACGTGCAGAGCCTGGAGCGTCCCCGCAAGGTCATCCTGATGGTGCAGGCGGGTTCGGCGGTGGATGCAATGATCGAGAGCCTGACACCCCTGCTGGACGCCGGTGACCTGATTATCGACATGGGCAATTCGCACTATGCCGACACCGAACGACGTCTGGAAGCGCTGAGCGCTCGAGGACTGCTCTTCCTCGGCACAGGTGTCAGTGGCGGCGAACGAGGTGCGCTGGAAGGTCCATCCATTATGCCCGGCGGCACTCCGGAGGCGTACGCGCTGGTGGAGAAGATGCTGACGCAAATCGCGGCACAGACGGAAGACGGCGCCTGTTGCACCTATCTGGGGCGTGGGGGCGCGGGACACTTTGTGAAAATGGTACACAACGGCATCGAGTACGCCATCATGCAGGCGATCGCAGAGGCGTACGACGTCTTGCGTGTGGCGGCAGGTATGTCTGCCGGGCAAATCGCCGACCTGTTGGAGCGTTGGAACGCAGGCGCTCTCAACTCGTTCCTCATGGAGATTTCCTACAAGGCATTGCGTCGCGTAGACGACGAGACAGGCAACCCGCTGGTGGAAATGATTTTGGACCGAGCCGAGCAGAAAGGCACCGGCAAGTGGACAGCGCAGGCGGCGCTGGACCTCGGGGTGCCCACCCCCTCGTTGGCAACGGCGGTTTTCGCGCGCACCCTGTCGCATTTCAAAGAGGACCGTGTGAGGGTCGCCGAGACGATGGGCGCGCAGCTTGCCGCAGACGTCACGGTGGATGTTGACGCGCTGACCGCCGCCGTCGAACGCTCCCTGCAACTCAGCATGTTCCTGAGCTTTTCGCAGGGGCTGTGGCTGTTATGGGAGGCGTCCCGAACCTACGACTATGGACTGAACCTATCGGAAGTTCTGCGCATCTGGAAGGGCGGCTGTATCATCCGCGCACGCATGTTGAACTTCCTGCGCGAAATCGTTGCTGAGGGCGGGCACAATCCACACCTGCTGTTCAGCCCACGGGCACAGGCGCTGGTGAAGGAAAGCCTCCCGTCCGCCGGGTTGCTGCTGGAAACCGCCCACAGTTGTGGCGTTCCGATGCCGGTGCTATCCAGCGCAGTGGACTATGTGCTGAGCATGGCGCGCGCGAACCTGCCCGCGAACCTGATCCAGGCACAGCGCGACTTCTTCGGCGCGCACACCTACGAGCGCGTAGACAAGCCGGGTACTTTCCACACGGAATGGGAGTGACTCAGAAAGAGACCGATAGCGACGCGCCGTAAAACGTCTGACCATCGAGGCTGTAAAGGCGCAGCCGCAGGAGAGGAACCGGCTCCCAGGAGATGGAGCCGTTCCATGCCCGGCTATCGTACTCCACGCTCAGCAGAAGATGATGGGGAGTCCGCACCTCCGCGCCCAGAAAGGCTCCCCGGATGCCGCCCGCGCCCACCCCGCCGAACAACGTCATCCCATCGATCAGAGGGTTGGGCGGCATGTAGGGCAGGCGATATGCCAGCGCAAGATACAGTGCGGCGCCATCCTGCGTCCTGCCACCGATGTCGCGGATACCCACCGACACCGCGGGAGTGAAGCCAATATCGGGAAGAAGGTTGTATTGCAGGCTGAGAGTGTCGACCTGGCGCTGGGGTGTTTCCCAGCGCCCTACCTCCAGTTCGATACCTCCTACTAAACCCACGTTGACCCAGTACTGCGTGAGACCTCCAGCGCTCTCGCGCCGTGCCACTTCCAGCCTGGCGCTACCGGGCGGCAGGTTGTACGCTGAGGGTGCCAGTATCAACCGGTCGGCGTGCACCGTGACGCTCAGTGCAATCAGTATCCCAAGCGCTATCGCTCTCGCGCGTGCCTTGCGCAACATGACTGCCTCCTCACCATTACCTTCGCCCTTTGCTGACAAACCGCTCTATGCGCTGCAGTGCTTCCTCGATCCGGGGCAGAGACGTGGCGTACGACAGTCGCACATGCCCCTCACCGCTCGCACCGAAGACGTTGCCGGGAACCACCGCCACGCGCTCCTCCCACAGCAACTGCTCGGTGAATTGCTCGGAGCTCAAACCGGTGCACCGGATGGAGGGAAAGACGTAAAACGCGCCCTGCGGCGGTACGCACTCCAGCCCGATGTCGTTCAGCCGCTCCACAATCAGCAGACGACGGCGGTCGTACTCGCGCCTCATGCGCTCCACCTCCGGCTCGCCGCGCTCCAGCGCCTCTTCCGCCGCCTTTTGCGCCGCGATGGGTGCACACAGAGTGGTATACTGATGCACCTTCATCATCATCTCGATAATCGGGGCGGGCGCGCACGCATAGCCGATACGCCATCCCGTCATCGCATAGGACTTGGAAAAGCCGCCCAGCAGGATGGTGCGCTCCTGAGCACCGGGCAGCGACGCGACGCAGGTGTGCTGTGTGTCATAGACCAGCCGGTCGTAAATCTCATCGCTGACCAGAAACAGGTCGTGCTCCACCGCCAGACGCACAACCGCCTCCAGCACCTGCCTCGACGCCACAGTGCCTGTTGGGTTGCTGGGATAGCACAGCAGAATGGCTTTGGTGCGCGGAGTGATGGCTTCGCGTAGCTGCTCCACGCCCGGCTGAAACCCGTTCCGGTAATCGGTGGGCGCCGCCACGGGCTTGCCTCCCGCGAAAAGCACACAGGGCGCGTACGAGACATAGCTCGGCTCGAAAAAGACAACCTCATCGCCGGGGTTGAGCAGCGCACGCATGGCGATGTCCAGACCCTCGCTGACACCGACCGTCACCAGAATCTCGTTTTCCGGGGCGTACTGCACCCCATAGCGGTTCCGCAGGTGCGCGGCGATGCGCTGACGAAGGGTGAACAGTCCGTAGTTGGACGTGTAGGTGGTGAAGCCTTTCTCAATTGCCCAGATTGCCGCCTCGCGGATGTGCCATGGCGTCACGAAGTCGGGTTCCCCTACTCCCAGCGAGATGCAATCCTCCATCTGCGCCGCGATGTCGAAGAATCGGCGAATGCCCGACGGCGGCACCGACGCCACTGCCTGAGACAACGGTTTCATGGCGCGACGACCAGCCTCCGGTCGGGTTCGGTCTCGGCATACACTTCGCCGTCTTCCTTGTAGCGCTTCAGCACGAACTGAGTGTAGGTCGCCTGAATGCGCTCCAGCGGCGCCAGTCGCTCTGCCACAAACGAGGCAATCTCCTTCATCGTGTGCCCGCTCACGATCACGCGCAGGTCGTGGTCGCCCGACACCAGATAGACGGCATGCACCTGGGGAAATCGATAGATGCGCTCCGCCACATCGTCAAAACCGACTTCCCGTGCCGGGCTGACCTTCACGTCGATGAAGGCGTATACGCGCTCATCGCCAAAGCGGTCCCAGTCGATGACCGTCTTGAAGCGACGGATGATGCCGTCTGCCTCCATCTGCTTGATGGCGCTTTTCACCTGCTCCACTTCCAGCCCCAGCATCGAGGCAATCGCTTCGGGGGAGGTTCGGGCGTCCTGCTCCAGAATCTCCAGTATCGCCTGTTGCTTGTCGCGGTCCATGCGATGTTTCTCCTGATTGTTCAATCGGTTCACAGCCTTAACTATATCGGCTTTAAGGGATTTACGTCAAGCGCAGGGCGAAGGTTCCCCACTGCCTCCCATGCCGTTGCGAGCAGCGAAGCGACGAAGCAATCCCCTTCCTCCCCCGGTTTCATTGCGAGGAGCCAAGCGACGAAGCAATCCCCTTCGCCCCCCGGTTTCATTGCGAGGAGCGAAGCGACGAAGCAATCCCCTTCGCCCCCCGTGTCATTGCGAGGAGCGAAGCGACGAAGCAAT
>CAKZNX010000005.1 GCA_937132045.1 uncultured bacterium | reverse complement strand
GGCGAGATGAAGCGGGTTTTCGTGGTGGGAGATGGGGTAAGGGGCGGCAGACTTCTACCGCCCCAAACAGTCAGGCAGGATACTCTTTGCGGTTTTCCGGCATCGACAGCAACACCGGTTTGTCGGGAAGCACTCTGCCGAGTTCCTCGATTTCCGGCGGAGCTTCAGGCAGGGGCAGAGCCACCTGTCCGCGCTCCACTACCGAGCGCACGATCGCCATCATGATCTCGAAACCCTTATAGGCATCCTCGCCATTGCACGGGTGCACCGCCCGGTCGTCGTCGAGCCAACGCGCCATGTCTTCGATATAGGGCGGCATGTCCAGGTTGTAGTCCATGGTGCCTGGTCCCGACATGAAACCCTCTCTGGTCACTGCGCGCCAGCCGCCGCCCGTCAAGACCTCGGCGAAGCCTTCAGTGCCCTGAGCACCGATGCGCGCCTTGCGCCACCAGTAATCCACCTCCGGCACGTCTGGCGCGCCCGCACCGCACTCCACAATGCCGTGCACGCCGTTGGCGAAGTGGATAACGCCCGCGATGTAGTCTGGGGACGGGTGGTTGTCGGACAGCTTGCCGCGACCGCTAGCCTGCGCGATGACCCACTCGACCTCTGCGCCATCGTTGTACCAGCGCATGTAGTCGATCAGGTGGGTGAGCATGTGCAGCATCCAGCCCGTGGCGTGTCCATATACAGTGTGAACCCGCCCGATGGCACCGCTGGCGATGATCTCCTTCACCCTCTGGTAGTGGGCACCGTATCGGTGCTGGTGGCTTACCACGGTCTTGACGCCCGCCTGGCGGACCAGCTCCATAATCTGGCGTGCTTCGTGGAGGCTTAACGCCATGGGCTTCTCGTAGGCGATGAGCTTCACACCTGCCTCCACTGCCAGCCGGATCATCGAGTAGCGGATGTTGGGCATGGTGGTCAGGCAGAACACATCAGGCTTGGTTTTGTTCAACAGCTCGGCGACATCCGTGCTGGTCATCGGGTTGCCGAGCTGCTGGGCAGCAGACTGCAAGCGGGTGGTGTCGATATCACAAATTCCCACCACCTCAAAGCGCGGGTTGGCGTGGAACGTGGTGGCATGGTGCATACCGCGCTTGCCCATGCCCACGACAACCACTCTGTAGACCGGTTGACTCATCGCGTTCACCTACGGGTTCGCCTTACACCACTCGAGCACTTTCTCGATGGTGTAGTCGATCTCTTCCTGATACAGCTCGGGAAACATCGGCAGGGAGACGCAGTTGGCGGCATTCCACTCACTGTAGGGCACTCCCCCGACGATCTGTGCCTCCTTGCCCCACGGATAGCCTTCCTGCTGATGGATGGCGATGGGGTAGTGGCACTTGGCGTCGATGCCGTTACGGTTGAGGAAGTTCAAGAGGTCGTCGCGCTTGCCGTTAGTGGTCTCCACGACGTACAGATGATAGACGTGGCGATAACCGGGCAGTTCGCACGGCAGTTTGAGGGAGGTGTCCTTCAACGCGCTGGTGTACATCTTCGCGATTTCCTGCCGACGATTGTTCCACTCGTGGATGTATTTCAGCTTCACACTGAGCATGCCCGCGTGCAGGTCATCCAGTCGGCTGTTGAAGCCGAAGCTGTGTACCGACCGCTTCAGCGAGCCGTGGTTCCGCAGCCGCTTGACGCCCATTGCCACATCCTCGCGATTGGTCACCACCGCGCCTGCGTCGCCCGGCGTGCCAAGATTCTTGTGAGCGATGAAGCTGATCGCGACCGCATCGGAGTGCTCACCGATTTTGAACGTATCCCCATGCGCGTCGATTGCCTGAGCGCAGTCCTCGATGACCGCCAGATTGTACTTGTGCGCGATGGCAGCGATTTTCTCCATCTCGGCGCACTGACCGTACAGATGCACGGGGATAATCGCCTTTGTGCGCGGGGTGATTGCCGCCTCGATCTTCGTGACGTCTAGGTTGTTGGTCTTCGGCTCGGTGTCCACGAACACCGCCTTAGCATCCGCAATCCAGATCGCCTCCGCCGTGGCGAAGAAGGTGTTGGTGACGGTGATGACCTCATCGCCCGGACCGATGCCCAGTGCCATCAGCGCCAGCCAGATGGCATCCGTGCCGGAGTTGACACCGACAGCATACTTCATGCCGTGAAATTGCGCCAGCTCGTGCTCGAAGCGTTCGAGTGTGGGACCGGTGATGTACGAACCGGACTCGAGTACCTCGACAATCGCCTTGTCGATCTCTGCTTTCAGGTTGTGATATTGACGCACATGACCGTAGAAGCCGACCTGCATGATGACCTCCCATCAGCTACAGAATAGTGTCCCCCCTGTGCAAATCCGCAACTTTCGCAGGGGAAGATTAGTTTTCGACGCCTGAAAGAGAACCTCCTGCGAGGGCGGAACGATTTTCAACCGACGGCGTCGGAACCGTAGGTTCCGGTCACCGGCTCGGCGGAGGTGAAGCTTCGGGTCTCGCCCTGCAGCTCCACCAGCAGTTCGCCCCTCTCGTTGACTCCCTGCGCCACGACCACCTCTCCGGACGGCAAAAGGTAGCGCTGTCCCGCGGTGACATCCCGCACTTTCCAGGCAGCCAGAACACGCGCGAAACCCTCCTGCCGCCAGCGCTGTAGCCATTCATCCGTCAGGCGAAGTATCTCCTGCGCGAGAGGCTCCATCGGCACGGCGCGACCTGACTCCAGCCACACCGAGGTGGCTTTGACGTGCAAATCGGGGGGAAACTCGTGTTGCAGCAGGTTTACACCGACTCCAGCAAGCGCCCAGTGATTACCAAGACTGTCCACAGCGGTTTCGATGAGTATGCCACCGACCTTGCGCCCACCAACCAGCAGATCGTTGCTCCATTTGAACCTCGTTTCCAGCTTCGCCAGCTCCTGAAGGGCATCAGCTACCGCCAGCGCCAGTACAAACGCCAGCTGACCGGATCGCGGCACTTCGTGCGCCTCCAGCCGAAGAAGCATGGTCATCAGCAGGCTCTCGCCGGGTGTGTCGATCCATCGATTGCCGTGCCTGCCACGCCCGGCGGTTTGATGGTCCGCCACCACCGCGCGAATGTGCACCGGCGGCGCCTGCAGTATCTCCCGAGCCAGTTCCTGTGTGGAAGGCACCGTTCCGCAGTACACGATCAGTCCGAGACTGCTCATGCAGGAAAGATTACCCATTGATTGGGGGTAGTCCTGCTGCGTCAGTGCTGACGGTATTTGCAGGGGATTGCTTCGTCGCTTCGCTCCTCGCAATGACACTGCGGGCGAAGGGGATTGCTTCGTCGCTTCGCTCCTCGCAATGACACTGCGGGCGAGGGGGATGCTTCGTCGCTACGCCCTCGCAATGACACTGCGGGCGAGGGGATTACTTCGTCGCGGCGCGCCTCTCAATGACACTGCGGGCGAGGGAGGTTGCTTCGTCGCTACGTGCCTTGCAAGGACACAGTGGGTGAGGGGGATTGCTTCGTCGCTACGCTCCTCGCAATGACACGGCGCGCGAGGGGGATTGCTCCGTCGCTACGCCCTCGCAATGACACGGTGGGCGAGGGGGATTGCTCTGTCGCTACGCGCCTCGCAAGGACACGGTGGGCGAGGGAGGTTGCTTCGTCGCTACGTGCCTTGCAAGGACACAGTGGGTGAGGGGGATTGCTTCGTGGCTACGTGCCTTGCAATGACACGGGGTGACCATACCGAGGTATAATTCTTTACTGGAGACTGGCTTTTGGAGGAGACGGTGCAGTTTATCGAGCAACTCAAGTTCAACGAGCATGGGTTGATCCCCACTATCGTGCAGGATGCCGACACTGGCGAAGTGCTGATGATGGCATGGATGAATCGCGAGGCGCTCCAGCGAACCATCGAGACAGGGAAAGCCACCTATTGGAGCCGCTCGCGGCAGAAGTTCTGGGTGAAGGGGGAAACCTCCGGACATTTTCAGGAAGTTCAGGGAGTGTATGTCGACTGCGACGCCGACACCGTGTTGTTGAAAGTGCGACAGATGGGTGCGGCGTGTCATGAGGGCTACCGCAGCTGCTTCTTCCGGCAGGTGGATGTCCAGAGTGAGAGTCTGCAGGTGATTGCCGAACGATTGGTCGACCCGGACAGGGTGTACAGCCGTTGAGAGTTGCGACGGTATTAATCATATCGTTAATGATTTCTGTTCCACTGGGGGCGAACGCCCAGAGCCTCGCGCAGCGCGTGTGGCAACGGTACACACGTGCATCCAGCGTGCAGGTGCGCGCGGTGTCTCAGTTCGAAGACCTCTCGCTGGAGGCGACCCCAGGCGCCTACGAGCACGCCGACCCTGCCAGATGGCAGCAGATGGAGAACGAGGTGAGGAGGCTGGTAGGACAGCAAATCACCACACACATCGCCGTCCGGCACCCCAATCGCCTCTACATCTGGCAGAAGTCCGCCTTTGGTTCCTTCCGAAGCGTGTGCGATGGCAAGGTGTGGCACCTGCAGAGGCAGGATGGCAGCACCCAGCGCACCAGGGCGCCCGCTACGCTTCAGCAGATGACCGCCGCCATTTATCGCGCCTGGCTGGGCCTCGACGACGGCAACGACGCCGAGGTGCTGCATCTGCTGATGGTGCGCTCGCCAGCCCTGCGCGACAGGCTCGTGCGTGCCAGAGAGGAACCCGGACCGGCGCCGCACCTGAAGCACCTCACGTGGTCGGAGCCAATAGCCTATCAGGGGTTGCAGGGGCAGGGCACGATTACGTGTGTGGTGAATGTGCAAACCGGCGACATCCAGCGCGTGCAGTATGTTTACAACGTGAGCTCTGGCGCGGAAGCGCGGTTGAACATCCGCATCGCGCAGCGGTGGGACAACAGCCTGCTCTCCAAGCCACCGCCTGATAGCCTTTTCCGCGTGGAGCAGGGGAGGGGAGTGCGCGCACGATGAACAACTTCTGGCGACTGCTGGGCTACCTGAAACCGTATCGCTGGCGAGTGATTGCCGCGGTGGTTCTGATGGCACTGATCACCCTCAGCGCGGTGCCTATGCCACTTCTGTTCCAGTATGTGATCGACGACGTGTTTCCTCAGAAGCGATGGTCTGCCCTGAACTGGGTGTTCTGGGCGGTGATTGGCATTCATGTGCTGCGCGGCATCGTCTCCTTCGCTCTGAACTACCTCATCAACTGGCTGGGGCAACGGGTGGTGTTTGATCTGCGCTTCCAGAGCTACCGGCACCTTAACCGCCTCTCGATGAGCTACTACGACCAGCGTCAGACGGGCAAAATCATGGCGCGGCTGACCGGTGACATCGACGTCATCCACTACATGATCACAGGCGGTTTGGTGACGTTGATTACCGACATCGTGACGCTGGTTGCGGTGACGGGCGTGATTTTCTGGAAGGATTGGCGTCTGGCTCTGATTACACTGGTGCTGGTTCCACTGTATGTGGTAGTTTACAAGCTCTACCTGAAGTACATCCGCGACCTGAGCGTGCAGCTGCGCGAGAAATGGGACGCCATGCTGGGCACCCTTCAGGAGAAGATTGCAGGCATCGGCGTGGTGAAAGCGTTCGTGCGCGAGGACTACGAGACCGACCGCTTTATGCAGACGGTCAAGGAGAACTTTGCATTGGGCATGAAGCAGGTGCATCTGAACCGGCAGCTGGGGCTGTTTGTGGGGTTCGTACGCGCGGTAGGCACTGCAGCGGTGTGGTACTACGGGAGCGTTCTGGTACTGGGCAGGCAAATGCAGGCAGGCGAGCTGCTGGCGTTCACCTTCTACATGAACTACCTCTATGATCCGGCTGTGCGTGTGGTGGATTTCAACATCACCCTGCAGTGGGCAGGTGCCGCCATCGACCGCGTGTTTGAGACGCTCGATACCCGTCCCGATATCGAGGACTCACCCAACGCCCGCCCTATGCCCAGTATGCGCGGAGAGATTGAGTTCCGCAATGTCACCTTCGGCTACCGACCGGAACAGCCGGTGTTGAAAAACGTCAACCTGCACATCCGTCCAGGCGAAATGGTGGCGCTGGTGGGACCCAGCGGAGCAGGCAAGAGCACGCTGGTAAACCTTATCGCCCGGTTCTACGATGTGACCGACGGGCAGGTGTTGATCGACGGTGTGGACGTGCGCGAAATCAAACTGGACTCCATCCGGCGCAACGTGGGTATGGTAATGCAGGAGTCGCTGCTCTTTTCCGTCACCATCAAAGAGAATATCGCATACGGCAGGCATGACGCCACCGAGGAGGAGATTGTGCGGGCGGCGAAGCAGGCGGACCTGCACGACTTCATCCTCTCACTACCCGACGCCTACGATACCAAAATCGGCGAGGACGGCATCAAGCTATCCGTCGGGCAGAAGCAGCGACTTTCTATCGCACGCGCCATCCTGACCGACCCCAAAATCCTCATTCTTGACGATGCCACCAGCGCGCTGGACAGCCAGACGGAGGCGAACGTGCAGGAGGCGCTGGAACACGTCATGCAGGGACGCACCAGCATCGTGATCGCACACCGTCTGTCGACGGTGATGAACGCCGACAAGATTGTGGTGCTCGACCAGGGCGAGGTGGTGGACATCGGCACGCACGAAGATCTGGTCAATAAGCCGGGCGTGTATCGCAACCTGTATGAGGAGCAGTTCAAGTCGGCGGCGGACCTGCTGATGGTGGAATAGGTGTACAGTGTCATTGCGAGCCTGCCTTCAGGCAGGCGAAGTAATCCCCTGCGGCTCACGGGATACGAAGGACACTGCTTTGTCGCTTCGCTCCTCGCAAGGACACGAGAAGTGAGGGGGATTGCTTCGTCGCTTCGCTCCTCGCAATGACACGCAACGGCTCGGCGGAAGCCTCGCCCTCCCGAGTGTGACACACCCGATACATGGAGGGCGAACCTCCCGGTGAGCCGATGAACCCACGGCTTTCTGAAGGGGGATTGCTTCGTCGCTGCGCTCCTCGCAATGACACGGAACGGCTCGGCATAAGCCTCGCCATCCAGAGTGCAGCATACCCAATACATGGAGGGCGAACCTCCCGGTGAGCCGATGAACCCAATGCTTTCTGAAGGGGGATTGCTTCGTCGCTGCGCTCCTCGCAGTGACACGTAACGGCTCGGCGGGAGCCTCGCCCTCCCGAGTGTGACACACCCGATACATGGAGGGCGAACCTCCCGGTGAGCCGTTGTCCCAACCTCTTTTTCATCAAGGGCGGTCTCCGGTACTTGACTCAGTTGCCACCTCGATATACAATATAACTGATGCATTAGCGTTATAGAATGCATCTGTCGGATAACGCAAGGAGGAGATACGCACATGCGACGAGCGTTCACTCTCATCGAGCTGCTGGTGGTTATCGCCATTATCGCGATACTGGCAGCGATCCTGTTCCCCGTCTTCGCTCAGGCACGCTCGAAAGCGCGCCAGACAGCCTGTATCAGCCACAGCAAACAGATTGGGCTGGCGATCATGATGTACGCGCAGGACTACGACGAGACCTATCCGCCTTACCAGATCGTCATCCCGTGCCCGTGGCCCGACGTGTGCGGCACATCGCTGGTATCCGCAGGCTATCTGTACCTGGTGCAACCCTATTCCAGGAACAATCTGTACTCGCAGTGCCCTGAAGCCAAGAAACTGGACACCAGCGGCGCGGGCGGAAAGCGGTTGTGGCTGGAAGGGCGCGTAGGCTACGGCATGGCGGTGCCCGTGCCCGGCAGTAGCGGCGCCTTTGGCTCGATGGCGCGCATCGAGGCGCCAGCCACCCACCTGATTGTGGCGGATGCTGTGCCGGACGGACCGAACAGCCTGCCTCTGCACAATTCCTGGGGCGCTTACATGAACCACCTGTCGCCGCCGTTCAGCCCAACGGCGTGGGGTCTGCAGGGCACCTGGCAACCGTGGCACCAGCGTCCTCACGGCAGACACACTGGCAAGGTGACCACCATCTTCTGCGATGGTCACGTAAAGGCGCTTCCCTTTGAGGCGCTGTATCCGGTGGACGAGAAGATATGCTCTGCGGGCGACGGCATGGGCTGCTCGACGCTGAACCTGAACCCGCAAGACGCCCCTCAGCATTGGGAACTGTGGAAGTAGTAAGGCCACGTCGCGCGGGGAGCGGCGCACACGCTCCCCGCGTTTTTATTCGCCGGGTGCAACCTCTGGCAGCCAGTGGGTGTCGTAACAGGTGGCAGGCTGGTGCTCAGGTTGACAACGGTCGGCTGATGGTGGGATAATACCTTCGACAACGCGGGTTGAAAGGAGTGGGCGTAAGCGAATGCTCAAGCGATTGTTCCGTTATATCCGTGCGCTATTTGGCAGCCTGCTAGGGAAAGCCGAGAACCCTGAGGTCATTCTCGAGCACGCGCGCGAGGAGATGAGGGAGAACCTGCTCAAGAACAAAGAGCGCGCGGTGCAGGCAATTACCGAACGCAACAGACTGCGTGCGGAAGTGGAGAAGTTGGAGCGAGCCTGTATCGACCTCGAGCGTCGCGCAGAGATGGCGCTGCGCAAGGGCGACAGGGAACTGGCGAAACAGTTTCTTCTGGAAAAGGCCTCCTACACGCGTTCGCTGGAGTCGGTGCGACAGGCTCTGGCACAGGCGGACCAGGTGGTGGAGCAGGTGAAACTTGCCATCAAGCGCGACGAGGAGCGTGTGCGCCAGAAGACGGCGGAGATCCTGGCGCAGAAAGCCCGCTGGAAGAGTGCGCAGATTCAGAACTCCATCAACAGGGCGCTGGAGGGCATGTCGCTCGACGACGTAGCGGTCGACCTCGAGCGAGTGGAAGACAAGATCAGCCGGGCAGAAGCCGAGGCGCAGGCTCGTGCCGAGATGGCTCAGCAGAGCGTGACTGGCAGAATGGCACAGCTGGAGGATTACGCGGCAAGCCAGCAGGCTGAAGAGGAGCTGGCAGCTCTGGAGGCGCGGCTTGGGCTGTCTCAGGCTCCGACCGTCGAGATGCCTCAACCTCAGGAGCAGCCAGTCGCCAGCGAGCTCGACAAGGAGCTGCAGGAACTGGAAGCGAGGTTGCAAAGGGACAACAATACTTCGCCGTCTAGCTCGTGATGAAACGCTACGCTGCGTTGCTGCTGGCAGGATGGTTGGCAGTTGCGGCGACATGCTGGGCAGAGCCGCTGTATGAGTTCGGTTTCAACATTCGTGCGCGGATGCGCATGGACAGCGACCGCAACGCCAATCTGTTGCTCTATTCCCATTTTGGCGAATACTCCGACGCCCATCTGGCGCTGTACGGTGAGAATCGTCTGAACGTCTACTTTGCCCAGAAACTACAGAACTTCGACCGCAAGATAGACCCTGACGACGTGGAGCAGGCGTTCATTGCGTATGAAGGGAACGGCTGGCGCCTTCAGGCGGGAAAGATGTGGGCGCCTTTTGGTCAGAAAATGGGGGAGCGCGAGTTGATTCGCGGCGCGATGCTCTCACTGCCGGTCTGGAAGCGGAATACCCTGGAAGTGGCTCTGGCGAGGAACGGCTCAGGGCGTCAGAACGGCGTTTTTTGCCGGTTCGGCTCGCGGGTGCTGGGCGCATCGGTGGCGGCAGGGGAGAATCTGGGCATCAGTCAGTGCGCTTTTCGCTTCATTCGTGGAGAGAGTTACGTGCCTGAGTTTGGCAGGGGATACGGTCTTTTACTGGGTGTGGACACCCAGCAGGTGGCGGGCATCACGCGATGGCAGGTCGAGGCGATCCTCGCAAGACAAGGCGCGTTGCCCGATACAGAGTTCGTCATCGTGGAGGCATCTCTGCGCCTGCCTGCTGGGCTAAACCCGAAGTTTCGCGCGGAGGGTAACCTGCGTGAACGGGAGTTTCGCTGGATGGTCTCGGTGCAGCAGGCGGTCGGAAGTGGATTCGCACTGTACCCGCAGGTAGTGTTCCGTAAGTCAGACTTCCAGCAGGCAAATCTGGAAGTGAGGGCAAGTTTCTGATGGGCTTTGCGCGACGCATCAGACGCATAGTCAAAGGCTACATGAGGACAGCTCGTGAACGACTGGACGACCTGGAGGCGGAACTGGCTCGGCGTGAGCTGGAAGAGAGCCTCGAGCCAGGCGGTACGCTGAAACCAGCCCCTGAGCCGACCGTGCGCTCGGAGCCTGTCGAGGAAACGCGTACCGCCAGCACGGCACCGCCGCGGCAAGTTTCGGATAATCTCGCGCCGTACTACCGGCTATTGGGACTGTCGCCCGGCGCCTCGCTCGACGAGCTCGAGCGGGTTTACGAAACGCTCAGCAAGCGCGCCGACCCAAGCCGCTTTGCCGAAGGCTCGGAGGAGCGACGCCGGGCAGAGCAAATCCGGCAACGCCTGCAGACTGCGTACAGGCAGATCCGCAGGCAGATCGACCCCACTTACGCGCGGTTCGATCAGATTGACGCATGATCTGACCGCTGCAACAGGAGCAGTTATGATGGGCGACGAGGTCGACGAGGATATCGAGCGGGTAGCGGAGCGCATCGCGAGGGAGGAGGCGGCTGCGGAGCTGGTCGACAACGACCTAGAGCGCTGGCGGAAGGAACGCGAGGCGCAAGCCGAGGACGAGCTGCGCCAGATGGAAGAACGGCTGAAGTTCAGGCAGACGGCATCGCCCGAACAGGAACAGAAGCCCGAAAGCGAGTCGCGCCAGGTGCCAGCCGAAGCGACCGACAAGCCCATCCGAGAGCCACTGGAGCGGTTTGAGAGTCTGGAAGTTCCCGCCGATGCCGACGCACAGTCTTCGCCTGAGTAGATTTTCGATAGGGCTATATTTGCTGGCGCTCGTGTTTTTCTTCGCCGTGCTCACCGAAGGGCGCTTCATCGAACAGCGCAACCTCATCAATATCCTTCTCCAGAGTGCCATTAACACCATCCTCGCCGTGGGCATGACGCTGGTCATCGTTACCGGAGGCATCGATCTGTCGGTGGGCTCATTGCTGGCGCTGTGTGGTCTGGTGGGAACCGACCTGATGATGAATGGTCTCGTGCTGGGTGGGCGCACGGTGCTTCCCAAACCTGATCTTGCTCAGGGCATCGCACTGGCGGTGCTGGTCTCCTGCCTGCTGGGCGCGCTCATCGGCTGGTGGAACGGGTGGCTGATTGCTCACTGGAAGGTAGCTCCGTTTATTGCCACCCTGGCTACCATGACTATCGCCAGAGGGGCAGCGTTCGTATACTCGGATGGCAAGCCGGTGGGCAACCTGCCCGATGCGTTCAACCGGCTGGGCGGCGGAGCAGGTGGCGAGGTTCTGGGTGTCCCAATTCCGGTATGGATTGCAATCATTGTGTCTTGTGTGGCACTGGTTCTGCTCAGATACACGCGGTTCGGACGCGCCGTTTACGCCGTCGGCGGCAACGAACAGGCAGCACGCCTTTCGGGAGTAAACACCGCGAGGGTAAAGATGACCGTGTATGTGCTGTCCGGGCTACTGGCGGGGCTGTGTGGTATCGTGCAGGCGGCGCGGCTGGGCGCAGGAGACCCGAAGTACGGCGAGATGTACGAGCTGAACGCGATTGCAGCAGTAGTGCTCGGCGGAGCGAGCCTGTCGGGCGGGCGCGGCGGCGTGGGCGGAACCGTGGTGGGCGCGATGCTGATCGGTGTGCTGGATAACGGGCTGGTGATGGCAGGAGTTTCGGCGTTTTACCAGAAAGTGGTGAAAGGCGTGGTGATCCTGCTGGCGGTGCTCAGCGACGTGTGGCAGCGCCGTCGGGGTTAGAGATTGGATAAAACATAATATATCTTATCGGACGCACGGTCCATGCCTGGGGAGTGGGCATGAGGCGTGCGTGGTGGTAATCTGGGAAGCCGGGTTCCGAAACGAAACACAGCCCGAAGACGATTTCGGGCTGTGCTCAAGGTGTGTCTGGGTGTTTAGGCGGGAGATATGTCGGCTTGCGGCAATCCGCGGTCGCCGAGCTCACTCTCGATGCGCCGCACGAGTTCGTGCGAGCGCTCCACCAGACGGTTGACCTCGTTGAGTTCGCCCTGTTCGCGCTCGTGCTTCAACAGGAAGTATGCTGCGACGCCCACACCTACCATCGTGGCAACAGCCAATCCCAGCCACAGCCCGAATCGGTTCTTGACCATTGCACTCCTCGCTTTCGTGCTACAGCTCGTAGCGCTTCTCTCCGCCCGTCTCTTTGGACTTGAAGATACGCTTGACGAAGGAGATGAGCTCCATCGGGTTGAACGGCTTCGTGAGATACAGGTCGGCACCCGACTGCCAGCCGCGGAACACGTCCGCGTCCTGCGCTTTCGCGGTCAACATGATGACAGGAAGGTCGCGCGTTTCCGGGTTCTTGCGAAGCGTCTGGAGCACTTCAAACCCATCCATGTAGGGCATCATCACGTCCAGCACGACCAGGTCGGGCTTCTCGCTGGCTACCTTCTCCAGAGCGTCTTTGCCGTCCGCGGCGGTCACCACCTCGTAGCCATGACGCTCCAGGTTCACCTGCACCAGCCGCCGAATGTGTGGCTCATCGTCCACCGCAAGAATCTTGTATTTGCGTTCCATCAGTGGCGCCTTTCCTCCTCCATCCTCGTGTAAAGGCTCGCGTGCCCTCGTGTTCACTCGTTAATCATGCTATCATACAGGTTGGCAGATTGTCAACCAATCTGCATGGTAGAGAAGCGTCTACATATCTGAACTACCCAAATTTCTACCTCTGTTCTTCTACGCTCTTTCGCGCCTCGCCGACCTGATGAACGGCATCGAGCAACTTCTGCCGGCACTCCCCTATCGTTGGCATCCACGACGTCTGCAGGAAGCCCAGCAAGCGCCTCGTGGATATGCGTTCGGCGCAGTGGCGCACGGTTCGCCCAAAGTTCAGGTCGCTCGACCAGTTGCTCCCCGTCGGAATCTGATCGTAGCCATGCTTCTCCAGCTCTGTATACGTTCTCCCGCCCACGTCGCGTTCATCTATCTCGGCACCGTAGTACCAGTTGCTCTGCACCACCGACCGGGGCATGTTCTTCACGAACGCATCGGGGTGGTGCCAGTAATAGTCCGACCAAATCCAGGGGCGCACGCCGTGCTTCTCCACCTCAGTCGTGAGAAAGCGGAAGTCCTCCCACCACAGCTCGTGCTGACGCACCACCGCGTAAGCATACAGTCTCTGGTGCTCCCACGTCTCCTCGTCCATACCCAGATGGAAGAAGCGTGGTTTCTCAAACAGGTCAACGGCTTCGGCAATCAGGTCGCGGCAGACGGCGTAGTAGCGCGGCGTGGACACGCACCGCGCATATTCTCCCAGCCAGGCGTCGTGCGCGGTGGAGAAGTTCATTTTGGGAATGGGTTCGATGCCCAGATCGCGGAGCCGCTGCAGCTCCTCGCGCAGGCGGTCGGTGCTCCATGCGCCCTTCACAGCGATTTCTGGGTGCGAGCGGTAGAGCACTCCGTCGCCCAGGTCCAGAACCACCATGTTCACCCCCGCGCGCACCATTTCGTTCATAACGTCGCGCCACATGTCATCGTCGAAGCGGAGATACGGTTGGTATGTCCAGAACTTACCGACGTCCGACGTCTCTCTGTCGCCCCACATGTTGAAGCTGAGATGCACCAGTAGCGCCCAGACCATTCTGCCCTGCGACCTCCTCTAGCCTTTGCGCCACAGATTCGGGGGGCGTGCCACATGCTCCTGCTGGGCAGGAAGGGACGCCCGATCTGCCGAAGAACTAAAGCGTTTGAGTACGGAAGCGAACGCCCTGAGGAGGTAGAGAACAGATGAGATGCCTGCGCCTAATGTTCGTGCTGGTGCTCGGCGCGATGGTGGGATGTTACGCACAGCGTTCCACAACATCGACACCGACGGCGAGCCTCCCGGTGTGGGTGTGGTGGGAAGGAGAGAAGCCCGCCCAAACCAACTTCCCCGACACACACACCTTCGAGCCGGCAAACGCTCAGGAAGCAAATGTGCTGTCGGAAGGTAAATGGATCGGCGCGGACGGCAATTACGGCGGCAAGACGCTGTTTCTGGAATATGAGGTCAAAGTGCCGCAGACAGCCACGTACTACTTCTTCGCCCGGAAGTTCTGGAAGCACGGTCCGTTTCGGTGGCGCTTCAACAACGATGCATGGCGCGAATGCGGCAGGGATGTTGCGTTGCTGGATGAGTCGCCCATCCGGCTATTTGTAGTGGCAAACTGGGTCTCTCTGGGACAGGTGAAGCTGAGCGCAGGCACGCATCGTTTGCGCATCGAGGTCATGCAGAATGAAGGCGCAGTGTGCTTCGACGCGTTCCTGCTCAGCACGAGCTACATCGTGCCACGCGGCAAGCTCAAGCCGAACGAGAAATACGGACTGGCGATGGATGGCTGGTTTGCCTTCGAACCGGCGTCCGATGCCTTTCGTCCCTCCCCTATTGACCTTCGCTTCCTCAACGAAAAGATCGCCGGAGAGAACGGCTGGATCATCGCGAAGGGAGGACAGTTTGTGCACAGCAAGACCGGCAAGCCCGTGCGCTTCTGGGCGGTGAACGCCGGTCCCGACATCGTGCGGATGGACAATGCCTCCACCGACTACCTTGCCCGCTGGCTGGCGAAGTATGGCGTGAACATGGTGCGCGTGCATGGCGGCGTCTGGCAGGGCAACGACTTCACCAAGGTGGACACCGAATATCTGGAACGCCTTTTCTACTTCGTCACCGCCATGAAGCGGCAGGGCATCTACGTGACGCTTTCCATCTACTTCCCGCTGTGGATTCGGCTTCAGCCTTCGGATGGCTACGGAGACTACAACAACCAGCACCCGTTTGCCATGCCGTTCTTCAACAAGCGGTTTCAGGAGGTGTACCGCGGCTGGTGGCGCTCCCTGATGACCACGCGCAACCCCTTCACCGGAGTGGCACTCAAAGACGAGCCTGCCATCGCGCTGGTGGAGCTGATGAACGAGGATTCGTATTTCTTCTGGACGTTCACGCCTTACCAGAACGTGCCCGCCCAGCAAATGGAAATTCTGGAACGGGAGTTTGGGAACTGGCTACGCCAGAAGTACGGTTCGCTGGGCGCTGCGTTTGCGGCGTGGGGCGGCGAGCGCATCCGTGGCGACGACGAGGGCGCCGGACGAGCGGGTTTCATGGCGTTGTGGGACATGTTCAACCGCCGGGACAAGCGAGCGCAGGACACCGCCGAGTTCCTTGCCACACACCAGCGCGCCTTCTTTGCCCAGATGCGCGACTATCTGAAGCGCGACCTTGGCTATAAGGGGCTGGTGCAAGCCTCCAACTGGATCACAGCCGACGCCCGCATCCTCGGACCGCTGGACAAGTGGAGCAACGCGGTGTGCGACTATATGGACAGACATGGCTACTTCGGTGGACCGCACGAGGGCGAGCGAGCGGGGTGGTCGCTGAACGAGGGCGACCTGTACGATGACGCCTGCGCCCTCACCGAGGTGGCGAAAGGCTCTCTGCCGCTGATGGACGTGATTTACAACGGTCTGCCCTCCATCATCAGCGAGGTGAACTGGACTCCGCCCAACCGCTTCCGCGCCGACTTCCCGTTCCTCTTTGCCACTTACGGCGTGCTTCAGGGCACGGACGGCGTGTTCTTCTTCGCGCTCTCCGGTCCGAGCTGGCAGGGCGTGCTCAGCAAGTTCTCGATCCAGACGCCCGTGGTAATGGGACAGTTCCCCGCACAGGCGCTGGTGTATCGGTTGGGGCTGGTGCAGGAGGCACCTCCCGTCGTTGATGCAAACCTGAAGATGGCAGACCTCTTCGCCTTGAAGGGCGCGCCAGTATCCCAGCCGATGAATCTGGATGAACTGCGCGCGCGTGACATCCCCGCGGGTCAAACGGCAACTGTTCAGTCTCTGGAGGCGGTAGACCCGCTCGCGCACCTTGTGGGCAGGGTGCAGATGAACTTCGTGGAGCGCGACACGCCTTCCCGAATCGCCGACCTCTCGCGCTATATCGACCGCACCCGGTCTATTGTGCGCAGTATCACCGGCGAGCTGGCGTGGGATTACGGGCGTGGGCTGGTTACGGTGAACGCACCGAGAGCGCAGGGAGTGTGTGGCTTTCTGCGTCAGGCAGGTTCGATTGCCCTGCGCGACGTGAGTGTGTCGGCGCAGATGGAGTACGGCTCGGTGCTGATTGTGCCACTGGATGGACAGCCTCTCCGCACCTCGCGTCGGATGCTTTTGCAGGTGATGAGCGAGGACACCAACTACGGCTGGAGTGCGCCCGGCACCGGCAAGCGCGCCATCAGGAACCTCGGCAGCTCGCCGATTAACGTGCGCCGGTTCGGCGGTACCGTGACCCTGAACCGCTCGGACGCCCAACAGCTGAAGGTGACTCCCCTCGACTGGAACGGTTATCCTGCTGGCAAGCCCGCCACAGGTGGCAGGATCACCCTTCAGCCCTCGACGATGTACTACCTCATCGAGCGGTAGTCTGGCAGGGGGCGTTTTCTTCGGGACGCCCCCTCTTTGGCAGCGGAGTATGTTTCAGAGAACGGTGCTGCAGGCGAAGGCATCTGCACTGGCAACGAGGGCGCGGGTGTCCGTGCCGAAACGGTACGGTTCTGCCCGCTCCACAATCAAGCTGGCTCCCCTGCCCCGACGTTGCACTCGCCCCTCGGCGATGACCAGCGGCTGAGTGAGCACCCAGTGCCCGTATGCCTGATACACCCGCTCGAACATCACCGCGTCCACCATACCGAATTCGTCTTCCAGCGAGAAGAAGAGCACCCTGCGCCCGCTGCGAGTGGGAGGACGGTGCGGGCATACCACCAGACCGCCCGCGCGCACCCTGGCGCCGTCGCGCTGTTCGGCAAACCGCGCCGAGTCCAGCACCCCTTCACAGAGAAAAGCCTCGCGCAGGTGGCTCATCACATGGCAGTCCACGCTCAGCCCCAGGATGCGCCACTCGTAAAGGAACTTCTCCCACGGGGTGAAGTCAGCCACTTCAGGCAGAAGGGAGGGCAAATCCTCGGGGTGGAATAGCGAACCGCTGGCTTCACGCACCGCAAGTGCCTGTGGCAGCTCCATCAGCCATCGGCGGCGGTTGGAGTCCCACTCGTCGAGCGCCCCGCAGAGAATCAGGTTTTCCAGCGTGTCGCGGTGCAGGCTGGTGCGGGCGCACAGGTCGGTGAGTGAAGTAAACGGTCGCTCCCGACGCGCCTCCAGCAGGTTCTCCATCTCGACGCGGCTCATGCCATGCACACGACAGAAACCGAGCCGGATATCGCCCTTCTCGACGGTGCAGGCGACCTCGCTGCGGTTCAGGTTGGGCAGGAGCAGGCGGATACCGCGCCGTCTTGACTCCAGCGCCAGCGTGTTGGGTGGGTAGTAGCCCATCGGCTGGCAGCTCAGCACCGCTGCCAGAAACTCCGCGGGGTGGTGCCTCAGCATATAGGCGGTTTTATATGCGGTATCGCCGAAGCTGGCGGCATGCGCCTCGCAGAAGCCGTAGCCCGCGAAGCCGTAAATCCACTCGTACACCCGATGCGCCAGCTCTGCACTGTAGCCCCTCTGCACTGCTCGCTCCACAAACAGCCTGCCGATGCGCTCCATCTCCTGCCGCGAGCGGTTGTGTGTCATCGTTTTGCGCAGGTGGTCTGCCTCGCCAGGCGTGAAACCAGCCAGCTTCGTGGCGATGAGGATAATCTGCTCCTGAAAGACGGGCACCCCGCAGGTGTGGCGCAGAATTGGCTCCAGGTCGGGGTGAAGGTAAGAGACAGGCTCGTGCCCGTTACGTCGGAGCACGAAAGGGGTCACCATATCGCCGCGGATGGGTCCCGGGCGGATGAGCGCCACGCTGACGTCGATATCCATCTGACACTGCGAGTAGAGCTGAACGTGCAGGTTGCGCTGGGCAGGGCTTTCTATCTGGAAGGCGCTCACCGTCTCACCCGCGCGAATCATCTCGAAGGTGGCTGGGTCGTCGCCGGGGATGTCGCGGAAGCGGAAATCGGGTTGGGACAGGCGCACCTGCTCCTCGGCGTGCTGAACCGCCGACAACATGCGCAGGGAGAGCAGGTCGAGTTTGATAAACCCCACCGGCTCCACATCGTCTTTATCCCACTGTGCCACCAGTCTGCCCATCGGAGAGCGCTGAACGGGCACGATCTGCGCAATGGGCTGACGCGAGATGAGAATGCCCCCGAGGTGCGTGCCGATGTGGTGTGGAAGGGAGGCAATCGCCTCGCACAGACGAAGCAGCCGTCCGATCTGTGTGGGGGTGAAACCGCTTGCCCTCAGCTCAGGAGCGCGGGCAAAGGCACGCTCGATGTCGTCAGCGTAGCAGTGCCAGGGGATGCGCTTTGCCAGACTGTCCACCACCTCCGGTGGCAGACCCATCGCTTTGCCCACCAGCCGCACCGCCGAGCGCGCCCGGTAGGTGGAGAAGGTGCACACCATCGCCACATGTTCCTCGCCGTAGCGAGAACGCACGTAATGAAATATCTCCTCACGCCGATTCGCATCGAAGTCCACGTCGATATCGGGTTTCTGACTGCGCTCGATAGAAAGGAAGCGTTCAAAGGGCAGGGCGCGGCGAATGGGGTCGACGTCGCTGATACCGAGGCAGTAGGCGGCGGCGCTATCGGACACCGAACCGCGTGCACTATGCCGGATATTCTGCTCTTCCGCGAAGCGTACCAGGTCCCATACCGCCAGGAAGTAGTCGGCATAACCCAGCGTGCAGATGACGTGCAGTTCGCGACTCACACGCCGTCGAATCGCCTCGGTGACCCGCCGGTAGCGACGGTATGCCCCCTCACGCACCAGACTCATCAGCATCGTCTCGGCGGTGTCGCCGTGTGGCAAGGGGAAACGCGGGAACAGGTCCTGATTGTCGGGAAGCGGATTCTGGATACAACGCTCGGCGATGCGCGTCGTGTTTTGCACCGCCTGAGGGCAAAGGGCGTAGCGCTCGTGCCAGCTCAGCGCCTCCTGCACACTGTTGCAGTCGTTAATGGGGCGCAATGGGTGGGGGTCATGCACCGTGATACCCAGCCGGGCACAGGTGAGCAGGTCATGCGCGGGGAAGCGGTCTGGCGTGGCGTAGTGCACGTTGGCGGTGGCGACTACCGGCAGGCGCAGATGCTCTGCCAGCTCGATCAGGCGTGCGGTAATCCAGCCATCACCCGGCTTGCAGGTGTTCTGCAGCTCCACGAATAGCCGCTCGCGTCCCATCAGGCGCATCAGCCGACTCAGCCACGTCTCTGCCTCCGCATAGCACCTCGCTCTCAGCAGATACACCAGCCGACTGCGCCTGCAGCCGCTCAGCGCTATCAGCCCGCACGCATACTGTTCCAGCCATTCCAGACGCACCTTTGGCTCGCCGCGGGGATGGTTCAGATGCGCCCGCGTCAGCAGGCGACACAGATTCGCGTAGCCCTCCGCTGTCTCGCACAGCAGAGTGAGGTGCGAACCGTCTTCCAGCTCCACCTCCGCCCCAACGATGGGCTGAACCCCCTGCCGACGGCACGCATGGATCAGGCGCACTGCGCCGTACACGCCATGGTGGTCGGTCAGTGCCAGCGCGGGCATCTGCAGGCGTGCCGCCTCGGCAACCAGGTCTTCCACACTGCTCGCACCGTCCTCGAAGCTGAAGCCAGAATGCACGTGCAGGTGTACCCACTGCATCACGCCGTTCCCCTCCCCTTAATCCAGCCAGCGCACCAAGCCCCACGCGCCAGTCGCAGGCTCATGCCACACCTCCAGCATCCTGCCGTCCTCCGTCAGTAAACGGAAGAACAGGCGCCGGTTCTCATCCTGCCACCATTGCCCCGTCTCCACCCATTGCTCCAGCACCTCCACCTGCCATGCACGATGTCCCAGCGTCACCCGACGCGGTTGTGAGGGAAAAACGCATTCCACCTGTATACAGCGAGAGGTCATGTGGCTCGTAGAACCTCCTCATCTGTCGGTTCCAGCTGCTGTGCGACAGGGTCGGGCGGAAGCACGCCCTTAACCCAAAGCGTGAGGCGAGGTACTGCACCGTCGCGTGCAGGTCGCCGTGTGGGGATGTCCTCTCCTGCAGGACTGGCTGGAGACAGCAGGAGTTCGTCTCCCACACCACCCGCACCCGCCAGCGAAGAGGGCACAGCTGCCGCCGGCGTTTCCACCACAGGCGTCCCAGTTGCGAGGCGATATCCTGTGCCCGCTGCAGAGGCGGCATGGGCATTGCCTCCCATCGCTCCCACAGGGTGTTGCAGTAAAGCACGCCCAACTCCAGACGTGTCCCCACTGCCGAACGATCACGCAGACGCCGTTCTATTTGCAGGGACAGGCGATGCCACAGGGCAGATGCCATCTCCTCGGTCAAACCATCAGGGAAGTCGCCTGCCCAGCGCCACTCCGGCGGAGGATACAGCGCCTGCACCCGCGAGTCGTCCTGTCCCTGCACGAGGTACCACACCGGCGCGACATGTCTGCCCACCAGTGCCACCGCCTGCTGAAGGCTGACCTGCCCCAGCGCACCGAACCGTTTCCAGCCGACCCGCCTGCACTGTTCCACCGTTTCCGCGTAAGTCTCGGGCAGAAGGCTCAGAGGCAGGTGCCAGAGGCTCTCCTGCAAAGGTTTGTGAATAGCGGACACTCTGCGCCCGCCACGCAATGCCCTTCTCAGCGCTATCCGCGCCGACAGCCTGCCCACACCCCACCCCACCGCGACCTCAACGCCCATCGTCCGCGTATCCTCCAGCAGCGCCACCAGAGCCTGCCTCCCTCCATCGGCGAAACCGCTCCAGTCCAGCAGGGAGGTGTGTTCGTCCAGCGGTTCCACCGCCAGCGCCCATCGGGCACACCGTTTCAGCCACCGTTCACGCTGTTGAAGGGCGGCTTCCGCATCCTCTTCCAGCAGAACCGCCGATGGGCAGAGCGCTTTCACCGCAGAGGTCGTCAGCATGGTCGCAATCCCCTGCCCTCTGGCAAGCGAATTCGCCTCCACCACACGTCCATGACGCAGCACCACGGCAGGGACATCTCGCGGCGCGCCCTGTGCGCTCAGCGCAAAGCCATGAGCAGAAACGCAGAGGATAACGTTTTCTTTCATCGAGAATACCCGAAATGAATACCTGTATATACGTATACTATTTTAGCATCAAGAGACAACATTGTCAAGGGTTACGGAGGGTGTTGAGGGGTCGTTATTCTGTTGCGTTCCCTTGCCCGCCGGTGCGGGTATCCTCTGCCGGATCGCTTGCCGTATCATATGAAGCCGTTTTCGCAGGAGGAGTCAACATCCGCGTCGCCTCCTCCAGCATCTGGCGGTACAGCTTCTCTTTCTGGCGGCGACTCAGCTGCTCGCCCGTGGTCCAGAACCAGTATGCACTCCGACCGACCACAAAGGTGCCCGCGTAAGCGATTGCGCCCTTCACCAGCACGCCAACGCCGCCCGGCACAATGCCCACGGACTCGCGTGCGAGCGAACGCCAGCCCATCGCACCCGCCACCACCGGCACAATCTCTTTCAGTCGGTCGCGCGTGTGATAGGATAGCCCCAGCGCAGCAGCAATCTTCAGCAACAGGATGACCTGATTCTTCGTCAGCAGCACGATGTCCGCCACTGCCGCCGGAGGGAGAAACATGCCAGCCACCGGCACCAGGCCCGGGATTGCCGAAATCATGGCAATCTGCCCGTTCACACGCGATGCCTCTTTTACTAAATGCTCCACGGCCGATTCGCGGAAGATGGGAAACCGTCTTGCCAGCGCTACAGCCAGCCCAGGCAGGTTGGCGATCACCCGTTTTGCCACAGCCGCGCCGTGTTCCGGCAAAAGCCAGGTGTAATGCTCGCCCACAATGGCATCTTCCGCGCCACCGCAATCGATCAGGATGTCCGTCGGCTCCGTCGGAACGGTGGTCGAGCACAACAGATATTCCCGCGACTTCTCACGCTCCGAGGACGACAAGCCCTCCAGCATCTGCTCGCTGACCTCGCTCGTGCGTGCCGGGCTGCCCACCAGCGCAATGCGAAACCGCTTATCCGCCAGCTCGCGCACCTCTTCGCTGGACAGTTCCTTACTGATTTGCAGTATCTCGCGAATGTTCCGCGTCAGCCTTCCCAACCTCCTCATGCGGTTCACCCCAATCGACGTACGGCGCCAGGTGACTTTTCAGCTGCAACACTGCCTGCTCCGCGAATTGCCAGCCAGTCTCCCTCAGCCTTTCCGGCAGTGCCGGGGGTTGCTCGTCACGCAGGGTCTTCACTTCATCATACAGAGCAAACTGCGGCGGTATCCCGTTCGGCACCGGCACGCCCTTAAGCACTGCCAGCGCCATCGTCCACATGCGAGGAACGGCGGTAAGCGAGTAGCCTCCGCCACCGGTTGCCACCACTGGCAATCCCTGTTCCACCACCCACTGCGCCGCTCTCAACCAGCCCTGTGTGGTCAGCGAGGCGTGCGCCAGCGGGTCGGTAAAGTGCGGGTCTGCACCCATCTGCAAAACCACCACTTCTGGCTGGAACCACTGGAAAAGGCGCGGAACCACCGCCTGAAACGCCCACCACCATATCTCATCGTCGGCGTAGCGCCCGAATTCGATGTTCGCAGAGGTGCCCCGTGCCTCCCCAGCCCCTATCTCATCGGGATGTCCTGTGCCGGGGAAGAGAAACCGCCCCGACTCGTGTATCGAGATGGTCAGCACCTGCGGGTCGCGATAATACAACCACTGCACACCATCGCCGTGGTGCACGTCTACATCCAGATAGACAATCCGGCGGAACTTTTGTTTCAGCACGTGAATGGCTACTGCCGGGTCGTTGAAGATGCAGAAACCCGCTGCTTCCTCCCGACGTGCGTGATGCAGTCCACCCGCCAGGTTCACTGCCACCTGCACGCCGTCCATCACCGCCAGTGCGGCACCCACCGACGCCCCCACCACCGCCAGCGCGGCTTCCAGCATCCCGCGAAACGGAGGGTTGTCGCCACTGGCGAAACCGAACTGCTGGTATCCCGGCACATGTCTTCCTTCGCTCAGGAGGCGCACGGTCTGCACGTACCCCGGTGAATGAACCTCGGAGACCAGCTCGGGTGAGGCGGGGCTGACCTGAACAAAGTCGGAGTCGTTCAGCACGCCCATCATCTGCGCCAGCTGCTGCGACAACACCACACGCTCTGGGCGAAGCGGATGGAAGGCAGAGAAACTGTATCTTTCCACACCCGGGCAAGTAATATAGGCGAAGGTTCCCATAGGCGGAAGCCTTACTCATTGGTCAGATTCTTCTTACACCACAGATTACGCACAGTGAAGCCAGAGTCCTCTCCAACGCAACAGGGACGCCCCCGCCCTACACGTCCACGTAGAACTCCGCCTCCCAGCCCTCGGGCGTCTTTTCCACCCGAAGGCGGTGATACGTTACCGCTTTCACCGGAGCGCCGTCCAGAACGTCGTTATCCTCCACATACAGACCGCGAGCCTCTCCTTCCACGCTTTTCTCATCCACCAGGGTCACCGTGAACTCAGTGAAGACCACTTTCTGAACGTCCGTCAGGTAGATGAGCTCGCGCAGCCATGCCACCAGCAGGTCGGATTCGTCGGCAGGCGGTTGCACTTCCACTCGCAAGGGGAACACGCGGTCGGCGATCTTGCCTTCCGGGTCGATGACCAACCGATACATCCCTCGAGAGGCGTTCTCAAACAGTTCCACCAGCGTGGCGCCCCACGCCCGAACGCCCTTGTCTGCCGTATGCTCAAGGATTTCAAACCGACTGCGTTCCCTCATCTACCGTGTTCACCTCGTGCGACGCTCTACCTGTACCGCAGGACTACTTTTGAGCCCGGGACACCTCCCAGCCATGCGCTGTGCGGCAGAGTCCGCCTTTCTCGGGCCACTGATGGAACTGTCGGCGCATCTGGGCGAAGCTGCCGTCGTCGGCAAGCGCGAGCCCCTTATCAAGCGCGTCCATCATCGGCAGGTGTCGGTCGGCGAACATGCTCTGCCGTTCGCTGAGGCTGTATGGAAAAAAATCCATTTCCGTCGACTGAAAGGATTGGAACTCCCCGAGACGGTCGACGAGGCGCCTGTGGTCGTCGCGGTTCAGCCCAATCAGCAGGTCATATCCGCTGGAGGGCAACCACTGACCCGTTGCCATCGAGCCGAAGCGGACGACGAACGCAATATCGGCGCCGCGGTGTTGTAGGACGCATTTCAGACTGCGCTTAAACGCCTCATACTGGGGGCGATCCGACAGCCTCTTCAGCGTACCGTAACACAGCTTCGGCATCGTTCAGAGCCTCCTCGGCATCCATCTTGAAAAACTGTTCTGCCGGCGCACCCATCGGGAACGCATCGGGATAACGTGTCGGAATGTACAGACGGTTCAGTCGGGCGCGGGCGTTTCGTACCTCTCCGTATGCGGTAACATAATCGCCTGCGGCATCCCGCAATATGTTCAGGTTGCACCCCGTTTGTGGGTCACCGACGTCTTCCCGCACCGCCTTCAGTGCTTTCTCCGCCGCCTGATGGCAGGTGAAACAGCACCACACCCACTGCCCGCTCTCAAAGAGTTACCGAGCCGCGGCGTACTCAGCCCGAGCCTGCTTCAACCAGTCTGCTGGGCGCCTCAGGATGTCTCGCCCTCCTCCACGCCTTCATCGTCGATGCGCTGAACGATGCGTGCCAGAGCGGTCACGTAGTCGCCCGAATCTGGCGACATGACCCGCACGCCCTGTGCCGCCCGACCTGTTCGGCGTATCTGCTCGACGGGCACACGTATCGCCTTTCCCTGCGCAGTTACCGCGATGATGCGGTCGTCTGGAAGCACACCCTTGGCGTCCACCACGAAGCCGGTGCGCTGAGTGACGTTGAAGGTGATGATGCCCTTACCGCCGCGTCCCTGCACGCGGTAGTCGCTGACGGGAGTACGCTTTCCGTAACCCTTCTCGGAGATCACCAGCAGGTCGCGGTCCTTGTAGGCTTTTACCAGCGCCACCGCCACGTCATCTTTGCCCAGCTGGATACCGCGTACACCGCCTGCTGCCCTGCCCATCGCCCGCACATCAGTCTCATGGAACCGCAAGCTCATGCCCTCTCGGGTCACGAACACCAGCTCGTCGTTGCCGCTGGTTACCTGCACCCAGCCGAGCTCGTCGCCCTCCTCCAGGTCGAACGCAAACAATCCGTTTGCCCTCAGGTTGGCGAACTCAGAGAGCGCAATTCGCTTTACCTCGCCTCGGCGCGTGCCCATCACCAGGTATGTGTCTGGTGAGAAATCTGCGATAGAGACCGTGGCGGTTATCTTCTCGCCCGGTTCGATGCGAATGAGGTTGATGATTGCCGTGCCCCTCGCCTGCCGGGTTGCCTGCGGCACCTCGTATGCCTTCAGCCGATACACCCTGCCCCGGTCGGTGAAAAAGAGGATGTAGTGATGGGTGCTGACCTGGAAGATATGCTCCAGGGTATCCTCTTCCTTCGTGGTGGTGGCGATAATACCCTTGCCACCGCGCCGCTGACTGCGGTAGGTGTCCAGAGGTAGACGCTTGATGTAGCCATCGCGCGTGATGGTCACCAGCATCTCCTCTTCGGGAATCATATCTTCCTCACCGATCTCCTCCGCCTCGCGCGCAATGATGCGGGTGCGTCGGTCGTCGCCGTACTTGTCTTTAAGTTCCTTCAGCTCCTGTTTGATGATCTGCGTTACACGGCGTTCATCAACGAGGATGTCCTCCAGATAGGCAATCTCCTGAAGCAGCCCTTTGTACTCGTCTTCCAGCCTCTGCTGTTCCAGCGCAGTGAGCTGACGCAGTTGCATCGACAGGATCGCTTCCGCCTGTATCTGTGTGAACCCGAAGCGCTGCATGAGCCGTCGCCGCGCGACTTCGCTGTTGTCGGACTGCCGGATGATGCGAATGATCTCGTCGAGGAAGCGCACAACGACCTGCAAACCTTCCAGAATGTGCGCACGCTGCTGGGCACGGTACAGCTCGAAGCGGGTGCGCCGGACGATGACATCTCGCCGATGGTGAATGTAGTTCTGCAGAACCTGCTTCAGGTTCAGCACGCGCGGAATGCCGTCTTCCAGAGCTAGCATGATGACCCCGAAGGAGAGGCGCATCGGCGTATGCTTCAGCAGGAAGTTCAGCACTTTGTGCGGGTTCACGTCCCGGCGCAGCTCGATGACCACCCTCATGCCGGTGCGGTCGGTGAAGTCGTCGATGGCGGTGATGCCATCCACGCGCTTACCCTTGACCAGGTTCGCAATCTGTTCGATCAGTTTCGCCTTGTTCACCTGGTAGGGCAGTTCGGTGATGACAATGGCTTGTTTTCCCCCGTCCATCGGCTCGATCTGCGTCTTTGCCTGCATCACCACCTGCCCGCGTCCGGTTTCATACGCCTCGCGAATGCCCTTCGTGCCCAGTATTAGCCCGGCGGTGGGGAAATCGGGCCCCGGCAGGAACTTCATCAGGTCGCTGACGGATGCCTGTGGGTGGTCAAGCAGATGGGTGATGGCATCCACCACCTCGCGAAGGTTGTGCGGCGGCACGTTGGTTGCCATGCCCACGGCGATACCGCTACCCCCGTTGCAGATGAAGTTCGGGAACTTGCCGGGAAGCACCATCGGCTCTACGGTAGACTGATCGTAGTTGGGTTGCCAGTCCACCGTTTCCTTGTCGATGTCCTCCATCATCTCCATCGCGAGCGGTGACAGACGGGCTTCGGTGTAGCGCATCGCCGCGGGTGGGTCGCCGTCCACGCTGCCAAAGTTACCTTGCCCGTCGATGAGCGGGTAGCGCATACTGAAGTCCTGCGCCATGCGTACGAGGGTGGCATACAGAGCATCATTGCCGTGCGGATGGAACCGCTTCATGGTCTCGCCACACACGGCGGCGCATTTGACGTGTCCACTGTTGGGGGTGACGCCCATCTCGCGCATGGCGTAGAGGATTCGCCGTTGCACTGGTTTGAGCCCGTCGCGCACGTCTGGCAGAGCGCGCGCGATGATGGTGCTCATGGCGTAACCGAGGTAGGAACGACTTAACTCTTCTTCAAGCGGTACGATATCGACTTCCGGCTGTTGCTCCAAAACGTCTTCAGGCATTCGCGGGTTCCTTTCCAGCGGGCAGGATACGGTAGACAGAAGCTACCAGGTTATTATAACAAAGAGTGCCTGCTGTAGCAACCGGCGGCGAGGATGTTGGAAAAAGACCAAACGCATCCCCCTCGCCCTTCCGGACGCGGGAAGGGCGAGTTCGGAACCTCTCCCCGCTTCAGGGAGAGACAGGGCGAGGGGTAACGTTTCTGGTAGTCAATGATTGGCTGGCAACGGATGTTCACACACCCTCGCCGGCGACAAATCAAAACGGGGCGGCTTGCGCCGCCCCCGCCAAACGAGCTCTACATCGCTTTGCTCACGATGTCGCTGAGCGAGACCACCCCCATCAGCCGATGTTCGCCAATCACGGGAGCGCGCGACAGACCGGTGTTGGCGAGCAGTCGCGCCACATACTTCACGTCAAGATTGGGATTGACCACCACCAGCGGCTTGGACATGATCTCATGCACCTGCACGGACTCGGGCGCGATGCCCTTCGCCACGACCTTGTACACGATGTCGCGCTGGGTGATAATCCCGTAGGCATCGTCCTCGCTGCGCCGCTCCACGATCAGCGAGCGAACACCCTTTTGCTTCATCAGTGCAACCGCCTCCGCCACGGTGGCAGTGCCCTGAATGGTGACCACCTCGGTGGTCATGATGTCTTTCGCCTTCGGCATGATGAAGCCCCCTTTCGTGTCTTGGAATGCGCAGACCTGCTGGATGCGGACAAGGCGACTTCCTCTGCTCAGGCGTGCTCAGTGAAAATGTTGACAGCTCTATTATAATACGTCGGTGCAGAAAGTGCAATCGGCACGCTGCTGCTCCAGCCGATTGTCAGTTGATAGCCTCTGTTGCCCCAAGTATAATAAGGAGTGGAGGCACAACACATGGTTCAACTGGATGCTATAGTGCGTGAGCTGGCGACGGTCATGGACAAGCCAGCAGCGGAGAAACTGGCGCAGGTGCTGACCTCGCTTTACACCGACCTGCACGAGTCGATGGTGCTACAGCGGCTGACGGCGCTGGAGCGAGCCGTTGAGCAGCTCACGGAGGCAGTGCAAAATCTCGCCGCCTCGCTACAGCGATTGGAGGAAGAGTTCGCCCGGTACCGCGCCGAGAGCGAAGAGCGTTTCCGAAGAATTGAACAGGCACTGAGTGAACTCGCTGAGGCGCAAAAACGCACCGAAGAGACCGTCGCAAGGCTCGGTGAGCGCATGGACGAGCTGGCGCTTAATCAGAGAGC
>CAKZNX010000004.1 GCA_937132045.1 uncultured bacterium | reverse complement strand
AAATCGCCTGCAGGGGTTCGTTTCGGAGACGGCGGGCGATGGTGTCTGCCTGTTCCAAGCCTTTGGCGTTCAGCGGAACGTCCGTCTGACCCTGAAAGCGCATCTGCTGGTTCCAGTCGGTTTCGCCGTGTCGCACCAAGAGTAAACGTAGCATTGTGCCCTGTGCAGGGATGCTCCTGTTGATGTGCTCGTTCACGAGGTATTATACCATGTTCTGCATTGCCGGGCAGGAGAAAGCCACCCGACAGGCGTATCCTATCGCAGGTTCGCGGGCGACTTCCTGCTATGATGTTGAAGAGCCTCAGTATACTTGGCTTCAAGAGCTTCGCCGACAGGGTTTACCTTCAGTTCGGCGAGGGCATCACCGCTATCGTGGGACCCAACGGCAGCGGCAAGTCCAACATCGCCGACGCCATCCAGTGGGTTCTCGGTGAGCAGAACATGCGCACCCTGCGCGCCGAGAGCAGCACCGAAGTCATCTTCGCGGGCAGTGCACGGCGAAAGCCGCTCGGCATGGCGGAAGTCAGCCTGACGGTGGACAACTCGAGCGGACTGCTGCCCATCGACTTCGCCGAGGTGACCATCACGCGGCGGCTGTATCGCTCCGGCGAGAGCGAGTACCTCATCAACAAGACGCCCTGCCGCCTGCGCGATATCGTGGATCTGTTCATGGATACCGGCTTGGGTCGCGCCACCTACGCTATTCTCACCCAGAACGAGGTGGACATCGTCCTGTCGGCAAAGCCGGAGGACAGGCGAGCGCTGTTTGAGGAGGCAGCAGGTATCCAGAAATACCGCCATCGCAAGCGTGAAGCCCTGCGCAAGCTGGAGAACACAGAGGCGAACCTCACCCGAGTTGTGGATATTCTGGCGGAGCTGGAGACTCAGCGCGAACCGCTGCGTCAGCAGGCGGAGATCGCCGTACGCTACCATGCGCTGGTCAACCGCCTGCGCGAGATCGAGGTGTCGGCGCTGTGGTGGCAGGTACAACAAAGCGAGCGCGCCCGTGAACAGACACTTCGGGAACAGGAGAGCCTGCACCGCCAGCTGCTGAACATCAATGCGGAGATGGCGAAGTGTGAGGCGCTATCGAAACGGCTTGGCACCCAAATTGCCGAGGTGGAGTCCGACCTGGACACCCTGCGTGCGCTGCAACAGGCTTCTCTGACTGCCTACGAACGCGCGGAAAGCCGTCGGGCACTGATCGAACAGCGCCTCCAGAACGCTCGCGACAACCTGGCTCGGCTGGAACAGGAGCTGGCGGAAGGCGACCGGCGTTCTGCCGAACTGCAGGGACGCGCCCGCGAATGGCAGGAACGACGGATCGAACTGCGAGGGCAGATCGAGGAAGCAGAGCAACAGCGCGAGGTAGCCCGCGAGCGACTGCAGCTTGCGGAACACGCCCTGCAGCAGGCGCAACAACACTATCTCGAGCGTACTCAGGAAGTGGTACGCGCCCGCGCCTATCTGGAGAGCCTTCGGCTTCGGCGGGCGGAAACCGAACAGGCGCTCGAAACCCTGCAGAGACGTATGGAGCAGACCGAGCGGAGCCTGCGCGAGGCAGAGGAGCGCGCCAAGCGGGTTCAGTCGCAATGGCAGGAATCGCTGGCTGAGGTGGAGCGCGAGACAGAAAATCTTCAGCGTGCGGAGGCAGAGGTACAGCGCGCCCAGACGGAAATCCAGCGTCGCAGGCAGGAGCTGGAGCTGCGTGCGCGGGAGAACGCCCGACTGAGCGAACGCCTGCAGGCACTGCTCGAGAGCGAGGCGGCACAGGAAGGGCTTTTCGGCGGGGTACGTGCGGTTCTGAGTGCGGCTGCGGACGGTCGCCTGAACGGAACCTTTATTCTGGTTGCCGATGCACTTCAGCCTGCGGAACCTTTTGTGACAGCCATCGAGGTAGCGCTTGGTGCAAGCGCTCAGGACATTATCACCACCACCGAAGAGGAGGCGCGTGTCGCTATCGAGTGGCTGAAAAGTCAGGCGAAAGGACGCGCCACCCTTCTGCCACTTCAGCTCCTGCGAGCGTCTGCGCCTCCGCCAGCACTGGCAGAATGCATTGCCAAGGGACTCGCTGTCGGTTTCGCCAGCGATCTGGTGCAACATGCACCGGAGCTGAGGATGGTGGCGCAGTATCTGCTTGGCAGGGTGCTGGTAGCACAAGACTTCGACAGTGCGGTGGAGATTGTGCGGCGGTACAGCGGATGGAGCAAGGTGGTGACGGTGGAGGGGGAACTCTTCCTGCCCGGTGGCGCCATCACGGGCGGCAAAATGCCGGGGCGAGCAGTGGGAATTGTCTCACGCAAGGCGGAACGGGCACGCACCGAGCGCGAACTGCGGGCAGGAGAGGAAGCCGAAGACTACCTGCGCGAGCGTTTGCAGGCGGCGATACAGGCAGCCGAGGAGGCTCAGCAGCGGTTCCGCGAGCAACAAAAGCGCCTTGAAGATGTGCGTCAGCGAGCCGTGCAGCTGGAGTCCGCCCTGCTGGCGAAGGCTCAGGAGCGCATTGTCATGCAACAACAACTGGATGCCCTCTCACTGGAGCACACGGAGCTGGCGAACCGCCTGTATGAGCTGGACAACGAAATCGCGGCAACCGAACAGAGGGTATCGCTGGAGCCGTCGCACGCTATGACGCCGGAGGAGGTCGGTCGCTACCGTCAGCAACGCGAAGAGAGGCTGGCTGAGCTGCGTGATGTGGAGGTCCTGCTGGGACGTCTGACGGAGCAACAGCGGTCACTGGAGCACGAGCGCGAAGCTATAGCGCAGGCGCAGCGCGAACTGCATCAGCAGGAAGAGGCTTGCCGGGCGCGCATCGGGGAGATACAGGCGCAGGTGGCTCAGGACGAGCACGTGCTGGCAGAGACACTGCAGGAGCTTCAGCGGATTACTGCACAGCGTGAAAAGATCGAAAACGATTTTGGCGCTCAGCGTGAGTTACGTCAACAACTCCTGCAGGAGAACCTGGAGAACAGCCGGCGACTGATGGAATTCACCGAGCAACAGCAGGCGATTGCCCGGCGTACTCACGAACTGGAGCTGACCATGGCGCGTATCGAGATGCAGCGTACGCAGGCGGTGGCGCGTCTCATGGAGGAGTACGATATCGAGGTGTCTCGTGCTGAACCTCCCGACCTCTCCGAGTATAGCCCCGACACGACAGGCGAGATCCAGCGGCTGCGCCGGGAACTGCGACAGATGGGAAACGTGAATACCGGTGCTGCGGAGGAATACCAGCGACTGAGCGAGCGCTACGAATTCCTGCAGAAACAGCGCACGGACCTCGAGGCGGCGAAGGAAGATATTCTGCAAGCGATACGCGAGATCGACGCCAACACCCGCGACTTGTTCCTGCAGACCGTCCGCGCCGTGCAGCAGGCTTTTCAGGAGGTCTTTGTTCGCCTGTTCGGAGGCGGCAAGGCGGAGCTGGAACTGACACAGCCTCACAACCTGCTGGAGACGGGTGTGGAGATTATGGTACAGCCGTCGGGCAAGCGTCGGCAGAGTCTGGCTCTGCTCAGCGGGGGCGAGCGGTCGCTGGTGGCGATTGCGCTGATGTTCGCCTTCCTGAAGGTGAAGCCGAGTCCGTTCTGCGTGCTGGACGAGGTAGACGCTGCGCTGGACGGCGCCAATGTGGAGAAGTTTGCCGACATGCTGCGGGAGTACGCGAGGCAATCTCAGGTCATCATCATCACCCACAACCCGGTCACCATGGAGATTGCCGATGTGTGGTACGGCGTGACCATGCAGGAGCAGGGTGTCTCGCGGGTCATTTCCTATCGCGCTCCGCGAGAGGCGGTGATGGCTGTCAGTTGAGGCGCGTTGCGGTTGCTTGAAATGGGGCAGTAGAAAAAGCTATACTCTGAGACAGTAAAGACCCAGAGGAGATCGGTATCGATGGCGGGGAAGGTAGCAGTTCCGTTTAGCGTTCCGTTCTCACTGCACACGCTGAAGAACGGATTGCGCGTGGTGCTCTCGGAGGACCACAGTGTGCCTGTGGTGGCGGTGGTGGTGCTGTACGACGTGGGGGCACGCAACGAGCCTCCCGGACGCACCGGTTTCGCACATCTGTTCGAGCACATGATGTTTCAGGGCTCCGCCAACGTGAAGAAGGGCGAGTTCTACACCTTCGTGGAGGATAACGGCGGCGTGCTGAACGGCATGACCTCCAGTGATTTTACCATCTACTTCGAGGTGATGCCCAGCAACCAGCTGGAGCTGGCTATGTGGCTGGAAGCGGACCGCATGCGCTCGCTGCAGGTGAATCAGGAGAACCTGGACAACCAGCGCGAGGTGGTGAAGGAAGAGAAGCGCCTGAGGGTGGATAACCAGCCCTTCTCGTATGCGCGGGGCATCCTTCTGTACGAGCTGGCTTACGACAATTTCGCCAATTCGCACTCCGTCATCGGCTCGATGGAGGACCTCGACGCGGCGACGCTGGAGGATGTGCAGAGATTCTTCCGCACGTTCTATGCGCCGAACAATGCGGTGCTCGCTATCGCCGGAGACCTCGACAGTGAGCAGGCGCTGGAGTGGGCACGCAAGCACTTCGAGGACATCCCGTCGCAGGAGCCGCCGTCGGCGGTAGACGTCTCGGAGCCGGAGCGTTCGCAGGAGAAGCGTGCGCAGTACACTGACAGGCTGGCGAACCTGCCTGCCGTTGCCGTTGCGTGGAAAGTGCCGCCGCGCCACTCGCCGGAACGTTATGCGCTCGCCCTGCTGGACCGTATCCTGTTCAGCGGGGAGAGTGCGAGGCTACACCAGCGACTGGTGAAGCGTCAGAAGTCGGCGCTGGGAGTGTCGGGCGGACTGGAGGAACGGCGCGGACCGGGCTTGTTCACCACTTTTGTTGTGTTCAAACCCGACAGGTCGTTCGACGCGATCGAGCACGGTATCTACGCGGAGATCGAAGCGGTTCAGGAGAAGGGTGTGCAGGCTCGCGAGTTGCAGCGTGCTAAGAACCAGCTGCGTGCTGAGCGGTTCCGCGGCGTGTGGGGCGGGCTGTACGGTCTGCAGACTCCGCTTGGGCGGGCGATGGAACTGGCATACCACACTCTGTTCGACGGCGACCCGGCGCTGGTGAACTCCGAGCTGCAGAGGTATCTGGTCGTGACGGCAGAGGACGTGCAGAGTGTGGCACAGCGCTTCCTGGTGCCAACCAACCGCACAGTGCTGCATATTTTGCCCGGCGCAGTCGGGATAGAGGAGTAAAGGAGGCAGAGTTGAGCAGAGCAGAAGTGACGACCACTCCCCCCGCAGCGGGGGCGTTACGATCGCTGGTGCTGCCACAGCGCGAGGAGTTCACCACATCCAGCGGCTTGCGGGTCATTCTGGTAGAGGACCGGCGCGTTCCATTCGTCACTCTCCGGCTGGTGGTGCGGGCGGGAAGCGCTCACGACCCTGCTGACCTGCCCGGTCTGGCGGCACTGACAGCGCACTGTCTGACGCAGGGCACGCACAAACGCAAGAGCTTCCAGTTCGCGAGGGCGGTCGAGGAACTGGGCGCCACGCTGGATGCCAGTGCCAACCGCGATTACAGCACCGTGTCGGCAACGGTGCTGGCGGAGAATCTGAATGCGCTTCTCAAGCTCATGGGCGAAACGGTGCGAACCCCTGCCTTCGCCGACGACGAGGTGGAGCTGGCAAAGGAGAACACGATTCAGACGCTCCAATACCAGCGCACTCAGCCGAGTTTCCTCGCACGCGAACGCTACGCTCAAGTGATTTTCGGGAACCATCCTTATTCCCGCATTGCCCCAACCGAGCAGTCCGTCAGGGCGATGACATCCGATACCCTTCGCGAGTTCCACGCTCAGTGTTACACACCCGCCAACGGTCTCCTGGTCGTGGTGGGCGCGGTGGACGCGAAGCGGCTACACAGGATGTTGGAACAGGTTTTCGGCGAGTGGACTTCCGGCGAGGTTGCTGCACCAGCGCACGAGTCGCCCCCCGTGCGCCAAAGACGCACGGTGCATATCGTCGATCGCCCCGGGTCGGTTCAGGTCAACCTGCTGATCGGGCATCTTGCGCCCCGCCCCTGTGAGCCGGACTTCCTGCCACTGGAGGTGATCAACACTGCTCTGGGTGGACGTGCCGGTTCGCGTCTGTTTATGAACGTGCGCGAGCAGAAGGGCTTCGCTTACGATGTGGGTTCACATCTCTCCGAGCATCGCGAGGCGAGCAGCTTCACCATGTCCGCGCAGGTGCGTCCCGAGGTGGTTGGCGAGGCGGTTGGCGAGATGCTGCAGGAGGTGGAATCGCTTCGTCAATCGGGCATCGCGGAAGCAGAGCTGACCAGCGCCAAGAACTATATGAACGGCGTGTTCTCCATTCGGCTCAGTACTCAGGGGGGCGTGGCGAGTGAGATCGTGGCGATTGAGATGCTGGGGCTGTCCCGCGATTACATGGAGACATACCGTGAGCGCGTGCAGCAGGTCACCCTGCAAACCGTTCACGAGGTGGTGAACAGTCACCTGTTCCCCGAACGCATGGCGGTGATTGCCGTGGGTGAGGCGCAGCAGATACAGCCGCTGCTCGAGCCTTTCGGCGAGGTCGAGGTTCAGCCAGCGGTCTGAGCACGGCTATCCCCTCCCGGCGCCGACCGGGAGGGGAATGCGTTCTACCATCCGCG
>CAKZNX010000003.1 GCA_937132045.1 uncultured bacterium | reverse complement strand
GGAAGGCTGATTACCTGCTCCGTGTACTCCGACGATGAAGGCAAGACATGGAGACGCAGTAACTGGATAGACCTCGGCGGGCATGGGCACCACGACGGCGCGTTCGAGCCCACCCTCGCCGAGCTGAGCGATGGACGCCTGTTGATGCTCATCCGCACCAGCCTCGACCAGTTCTGGCAGGCGGTTTCCACCGACGACGGGGCGTACTGGCGCATCATCCAGCCCAGCGGTATCGACGCCAGCAACTCGCCCGGGTACCTTTTGAGACTGCGCAGCGGCCGGCTGGTGCTGGTATGGAACCGGCTGAAGCCAGAGGGGCGCGAGTGGCAAAAGAGCAACATGCCTCAACATACCGAGTTTCCCTCCTCCTGGCATCGCGAAGAGCTTTCCATTGCCTTCTCGGAAGACGACGGGAAAACGTGGACGAAGCCCATCGCTTTTGCCAAACAGCGCGGGGGACAACTCAGCTACCCGTATCTGTTCGAACGGCGACCTGGCGAACTGTGGGTGATTGCGGGTTTCGCCTTCCAGAAGTACTGGGAAAACGCCCTGCCGCTACGCCTGAAGATTGACGAGGAGGCTTTCGTTCGCGAAGCGAAGAAGCTGGCACAGTAACGCGCCTCTGAATTCGCTGTCCAGGAGGATCGAGAGACGATGTGGCGTGCCCTGTCCGCCATCGCCCTGCTATGCTCTCTGCCAGGTTTGGCGCAGGAGGTTGTTCGCGGTCCCGTCACCATCTACGACACCGTCTACGAGCGCGTGGATGAGGGACCCCCCTTCGTGGAGGCGCCCAGACAGGAGGAGAACTGGCGACCTCCTGCCCCGACACCTGCGGAACGTGCAGCAGGGTTCATGACCTTCACCCGCCCGGAACCGTTCGACATCAAACCCTGGAGCAAGCCGAAACCCGCGGAGCGAGTCACCGAACTGCACTGCCGCGCGGCGCTGGGCGAGAGCACGGCAATCTGCTTCGCTGTGCACGCATTGGAAAGGCTGAACGGCTTGCAGGTATCCGTTTCGGATAATCGGCAACCTCTGGGCATCGAGGTTCGGTACGCCCACTTCTGGGCTCAGCGCACCGACTGGCGCGGGAGAACCTACTACGTGACGCCGGAGTTATTGCTGGCGATGCGCAACGGGCAGGCGCAGTTCCCGGCAAAAGGGGGAACCCTTCAATGGCGTCCACTGAGCATCCCGAACGGAGAGAGTCGTCTCTTCTGGGTGCGCCTCAAGGTGGCGGCGGAGGCAAAGCCGGGCGAATACGTGCGCACCCTGACCGTGCGGGCACAGGGCAAGCAGCCGTTGAACCTGCGACTGCGGGTGCATGTGTACCCGTTCCGACTGCAGAAGCCTCCCGACAAGCGCTGGCTTTTGTACAGCGACAGTGGGCGTCTGAGTAACCTCTCGGACGACAAACTTGCCGCGCTTCTGCGACATCTGTCGGAGTGGGGTATTGACGGGCTGACCGAGCTGCCCTTCGGCAATCTGGACCTGAACGGGATTGCGGAAGGCAGAGTGGGCTACGATCCGCAGCCTCTGTTGCGATGGCATCGGCTGATGAGGGAGGCAGGTCTGCGCGGTCCACATACCATTGGCACCTTTATCGAGGAGGAGGTCGCGCGACGGATGGGCATCCAGCGTGACCTGAACCAGCCGTGGGACGAAACACTCCGCCGAGCCATGCAGACCATTTCCCGAACGGTGGTGCAAACCCTACAGCCGCACGGTATCGAGTGGCTGTTCTATGGCTGGGACGAGCCCGGTCCCGAAAACATTCGCGCGCTGGAACAGTACCGTGCGTGGCGCGAGGGCGGCGCGCAAACCTACGTGACATTCTTCGTGCAGGGCACATACGACGCAGCGGGGCAGTGGATGACCCACCCCTGCTTCTCGGTGGGGCTGGTGGCGAACGAGCAGCTCTCCGAGCAGGCTTACCAAAGGTGCAGAACCAACAATCAGAAGTTCTACTGGTACGGCAGCGGATGCTATCTCGGGCAGGAGGGGCGTCTGTTCCCCAACCGCTATCTTGCGGGATGGCTGTTCTGGAAGTCAAAGGCAGACGGGCAGGTATCGTGGACATTCGTCCGACCGTTCGAGGACCCCTTCAACGACTTCGACGGCTCTGATCACAACAGCGTGGAGCCGAAGGATCAGTGCACGGTGTACCCGGAGTATGCCCAGCCCGGCGATGCCGGGAGCATTCGGGGCATCATCCCTACCATCCAGTGGGAGGCACTGCGTGAAGGCATATCCGACTACCTGTATCTGCACACCCTGCGCAACACCATCGCCTACGGCCGGAGTGTCGCAGTCAACGCCAGAAGCGGGCGCTGGAAGCAAGCGATACTTCAGACTGCTCAGCAGGGTGAAGACACGCTGAGAGCAGTGGAGCGGAGCGTGCCCTGGCTGTACGAAACAGGCAGGGCGGGCTTTACCAACGCCAACCTGCAGGAAATCCGGATAATAATCGGGCTGACTACCGAGCGGCTGGTGCGTCTGCTGAAGGGAGAGCTTCCGCCGACACCGCGTCGGGCAAGCGCCCTGAACCTGCAGGTGCGACTCGTGCCGCCTGCGTCGCATCCCGTATCCAGCGCCTACCTGCCTGTGGTGACGTTGCCCCGCTGGGATCAGCCTCCCCAGATTGACGGCAGGCTGGGCGAACCACAGTGGCAGAACGCGGTGATTGCCTCGTCGTTCACCGAGAGCAACAGCGCCGTGCCCATCCCCGAAACGCTGCACACACAGGCAATGCTCGCGATCGACAACGAGGCGCTGTATCTCGGGTTCTCGTGCCGTGCTCCTTACCCTGAGCGGCTGGCAGTAGAACGCCGCCAGCGCGACGCGCCAGGTCTCTGGCTCGATGAGGGCGTGGAGATATTTCTCGCCTCACCGGACGCCCCCGAACGTTACGCCCACTTCATTGTCAACGCGGGTGGCTTCGTGTACGATGAGCTGGGTTTCGACCAGAGCTGGAACACCTCCATTCAGGTCGCGACCCAAATCCGGAACGACGGATGGATGGCGGAGATAGCCATCCCCTGGCAGTCGCTTCCTTTCGCAGTGAACCTCAGCGAGCGAGGGAAACCGCTTTTGCGGCTCAATCTGGGACGCAACCATCAGGCGCGCGGCGGAACCCTCAGCCACTGGGCGTGGTCGCCCACTTTCGGCTGGTTCCACAACCCCGCCAGGTTCGGCATCGCTATGATTGCCCCGGACGACATTGTGGTGAAGCAGATTACCCTGCCAGCCTACGCCGATGACCCTCCTGTGCAGGTGACGCTCGTGAACCGAGGTCCCAGGCGGACCGCTGCGCAGGTGTTGGGAGAAGAGGTGATCCTAGCACCACAGCAACAGCGTACGGTTACTGTGCCTTCCAGCACGGCGCCCGGCGAGCACCGCGTCGACCTCAGCATCCGGTGGCAGAAGGAAGGCCTGCAATTGCCGGTGGTCTATTCCATTCCTGCGCCGGTGCAGGTTCTTCGGCAGGCTGTATTGGTCAGGGGCGATGTGGTGGAAGTACCGATCTCCCTCGCCCTGAGGAAGCCGACGGGTCACCCGCTGAACATTACCGTGAGCGGTGCCCAACCTGCGGAGGCGTCGGCGGAGACGGGAAGGGATTTCAGCCTGTCCCTCCGGGAAGTTCAGGGTGACAGACTGAGGTTGCGGTTCGCCCTTCCCGCCTTTCGCGCCCAAACGCCCGATGTGCTGATTGTCATCCCGCCGCAGTAGCCTAACGCTTTGCGTCTGCGGTCGGGGCTTTTGCCTTATCGGAGGAGGCAGCTGTCAGCACCTCCACCTTGCCTTTACTTACGTCAATCTCGTTGTAATAGGTGGCATAGGCGACACGCTTCTCGACGGCGAACTTGCCGATGACCCGCACCCGGTCACCCTCTTTCACATTCGCCTTGCCGTAGCCGAATATGCTGATGGACTGCTTGCCTTCTCCAATCTTGAAGGTGAAGTAGGGGTTTCCTTTTTTGCTCACCTTCTCCTTCAGCTCTCGGACCACGCCCACCAGCGCAACCTGTTTGCCGTCGTACTGCTTGCCGTTGTTCAGGAGCGCCTGCACGGTCACCTGCTCCTGCGACTGAACCACCATCGTCAGGCACAGTATCCCCACGGCGATAGCAACAGTTCGCATCGCGTTCGCTCCTTAGTGGTTTGGAATTGGCGCAGCACGGTTACTGTGCCGAGGCGCGTTCCACCACGCGGTTCACCGTGCCGTCACGTTTCACTATTTCGAACGCGTCGAACAGTTCTCCTGTCGCCGTGTAGGTCTGGAAGACTATCCGGTCGCGCATCACCCGCACAATCTGGTAGAGCTGGGTATCCTCGGCGAATCGTTGCATCCAGTCCTGTCGGTTGAGGCGGTACATCTTCGGTCCCGTCACCGAGTTCACGTATACGGTTCCCCCCTCCTGAGGGACGCTGCGGGCGTAGGTGTGGTCGTGCCCCTGTAGGACGAGGTCCACCCGATAGCGGTCAAAGATGGGCTTGACGATGGAGCGAATCCGGGCGCTATCGCGACCCTGCGCTGACGAGAACACCGGATGGTGGAAAGTGACGATCGTCCATCGGTTCGGATTCCTGGCGAGCACCCCCTCCAGCCACTTCGTCTGTTCCTCCAGCGATTCGTTGCTGTTGAGGGAGATGATTCGCACGCCCTGAAAGTCGATGAAGTAATTGCTTTCTTTCAATGTGTCGATGCCGTTCTCGGGCAGGGTGAACTGCGCACGCCAGTGCGTGGTCAGGAACCGTCTTTCCTGTGCATCGCGGGCGTACTCGTGATTACCTGCTGTCGGTACGCTCGGCACCGATGCGCCCATCCAGCCAAGCATCTGGAACCACTCCGCCCACTCGGCATCTCGTTCACCGCGGTTCACCAGGTCGCCCGCGTGCAGGACGAAGCGGATGCCGGAATGGCGCAGGAACGCCTCACGCACCACGCGCGGGCACGAGCTGAGGATATTGTTCTGCGCATCGCCGAGATACAGGAAAGTAAAGGGTTCCGACGCCGTGCTGGCGGTACGGAAGTGATGCCACTCACTCCAGTGTGTGCCGTCGCCGACCCGATAGGCATACACGGTATTTGGCTTCAAATCGCGGAGGACCACCGAGTGATAATGCGCGGTTCCCAGGTCGGTGGAGAGCGGTTCGGTTCGTGCCTCCACAGTTACCGCCGTTTCGGTGAACTTCGGGTCAGCCTTGGCTTCGGCGATTTGCGCTACCGCCTTGGTGACCGACGTATCCGTGCGCCAGGTGACCGCCTGCGTGGTGGCGGGGTCATCGGACCAGGTGAGGATAATGCGGTCGGGGTAGGGGCTGGGCGCCACCCATGGCGGCGGTGCCGGCTTCTGCTCCTGCTGAACGAGTGAGGGCTTGCTGGCGCCGAACCAGAAGATCCCTGAAGCGACAATGAATGAAACGAACCAGAGTGTCTTTCTCAACATGACATTCACCTCCCGCTATTATTATCCACCCTTGTCTCGTGTATCACGCTCATTTTGCCCCCGTGTACTGTTATGGTTTTGTTAGGGATGCTGAGTGAGCGATTCCTTAAGGGTGGTGGGAGTTCATGCATCATCGGTATATGAGGATCGCAGACCTTCATCGCGAGCTGCGAGCTGACTGCACTCCGGTCCCCCGCGCTCTGGGCGAGGCTGTTTCAAGAATCCTGGCAGGTGCCAGCCGTGACCGCAGAAACGCCGTTGCAAGCGATTTCAAACCCCTCCCCCAACCTCTCCCCGACGCGGGGAGAGGCGCAGATCTGCCGTCACTCGCAGGGAAGGGGCACGGGTTTAGGTTCCCAGACGAGAGCCGGCAAGGCTTTATCAAACAACCTCGGTTGCCCTGAGGCTGTGTGAAAATCCGTTACCAGCCAATGATTGACGACCAGAAACGTCATCAGAAGCCCTTTCACACCCCTCTCCCCGAGGCGGGGAGAGGTTCCGACTCCCCCGTACCGCGTCGAAAAGGGGGATAGGTTCGGTCTTTTTCCAACACCCCGATCTACCCTTGACACCTCCCGCCCTTTTCGGTCACACTATGCTGGAGCGCGAAGGAGGAATGGGACCACACCTTGTGTGACCAGCCGGTTGTCAGCATCATCATCCCGGCATTTAACGAAGCCGATACTATCGTGAAGGCGATCGAGCGTGTGCGCGCCGTGCCTCTGCGTAAAGAGATTGTGGTGGTAGACGATGGCTCCACCGATGCCACGCCTGAGTTGCTGGCGCAACAGCCCGACGTGGTGGTGCTCAGGCATGAACAGAATATGGGCAAAGGTATGGCAATCCGCACCGCCATCGCCCATTCCACCGGAGACATCATCATCATTCAGGATGCCGACCTCGAGTACGACCCCATGGACATCCCACGTGTGATTGCGCCCATTGCGGAGGGGAAGGCGGATGTGGTATACGGCTCGCGCTTCCTGACAATGCGCCGCCCGAAAGGAATGCGCGTTCCCAACTATCTGATCAACCGCCTGCTGGCGGGTATGGTGCGCTGGCTGTTCTGGCACCCGCTTACCGATGAAGCCACCTGTTACAAAGCCTTCCGCGCCTCATTGCTGAAGAGTATGCCGCTCACCTGCCGCCGCTTCGAGTTCTGCCCGGAGGTGACCGC
>CAKZNX010000002.1 GCA_937132045.1 uncultured bacterium | reverse complement strand
CCACGCCGATGAACGCCAGCAGAGAACGCAGCTCCTGACCCGCGAAGAGGTGCTTGCCCATAAAATAGAGCAACAGCGGCATGGTCATCCAGCGCACATCCGCGAGGGCAGCAGAGAACGAGTAGATGTTGGGGTTGAACAGATGCACGATGGTCAACAGCGCAAAAGCGGTCAGAAGAACCTCCGTCAATCCCCAGCGCAGAGGGCGTTCGCGCCCCCACCAGCGCTGCACCAGCCACATGAGCACCAACCACAACAGCGCCACGTCTTTCCACACTCTGGCGAGCGGGTGCTCATCGTAGACCACCTTCACCAGCACCGGGTGCACCGTGGTATATGTGAGAAGGGCAAACAGTCCGGCTCGCGGGCTGATCAGAGACGCAATCAGCCATCCTCCCACCCCAACCGCCGCCAGCGCAATTGGCACAGACAGCGCAAAGGCAACTCCCGCGCCAAAGCAAACCAGCAGGCTCAGCAGGACAAGCCACTGCAAACGCCTCTCGGAGGCTACAGATGCACGTGGTGCGAGTCGCTGTTCCATGCCTCCACCCGTATCGACCCCTTGCCCGCGATATTCACGATGCGCGTCTGACCGGGAAGCAGACAGAAGAAGTCGTCCTCGCACAGCAGCCACTGTCCCTCTTCAGGAAGGAAGCGCACGAACAGTGCCAGTGCGTCGCCGACGTTCTTCACACCGACGTGATTGCGGCGGCGCCAAACTCTCAGTGCGGTTCGCTGAGCGTTCAGCAGGGGCTGCATAGGCGGCTGCGCCGTGCTGAACAGGTATTCATTGTATGTCAGCAGCGCACCGCGCGCATCATGGGTGCAGACATACACCGCCCAGACATCGGCGGTGTCCGGCAACGATTGGGCGATCTCGCTCACGCGCACCGACGACGCCGCTGGCAGGTTTAACTTTCCGTCCCAGTGCGCCAGCACCCGACCGTCCAGCGCCGTCAGCTGCGCCATCCACACCACCGACATTACCGAGGCAGTGGAATTGTTCATCCACACCTCCGCCTGCCACTCCCCGCCCGGTTTCCACACGAGGCGATCGTACTTCAGGCTGATGTGCACTGGCTCGTAGGCACGCCGTACCCACCAGTAGACAGGCTTGGGCTGTAACAGGTAGTCCACTGCGTTGGTGCAAGCTGTGTTTGGAAACGGCTCGTTGAACTGCCATGGCGACACACCACTGCAATGCCACTTGCGCCGCCGATTCGCCTCTATCGCATAGCGAAGCCCCTCCGCCTGCATCCACTGGCTGGCGCGGATGAAGGTGGGCAGGTCGTCGATGCGCCCAAACAGTGCCTCCAGCTTCTCGCGGTGTATCCACCAGCTGCCGTGGTGGAGCCACATCGGATTGGTGGCGTCGGGTGGGAAGCGATGTTCCTCGCTGATGAATTGCTGGAAAATCCATGGGTTCGCCGCCCCTTCCACGCCAAACTCCGAGTGGTACAGCGGGTCGATAGCGTTGTAGAGACGGTAATGCTCCTCCGCGCCAAGATACAGCCAGGGACCATGTACGTCGTGCATCTTGCCGGTACCCGCCAGCTGCGGCGACGGTCCTGCTGCTGGTCCCGACGCCGATGTGGGTAGCCAGATTCGGTCGGGGTCCAGCTCCTGCACCACTGCTTTGAGCGTGGCAAGAGCAGGATGGGCATCCGTCAGTGGAACTCCCTGTGCGTCCATCAGCTCGTTGCCGCCACACCAGATGACCAGCGAGGGATGATTCCTCCTCAGCGGTATCATCTGACGCGCCTGCTCAGCGATGTAGTGAAGGTATGGCTCGTCCTCTGGCGGTGCATTGTCCACACCGGACGACGAGTGCATGAACTCCTGCCATACCATGATACCGAGGCGGTCACACAGGTCGTAGAACTCCTGACGCTCCAGCAATCCCCCACCCCACACGCGAAGCAGGTTACAGTGGGCGTGTTTCGCAAGGGTCAGCAGGCGCTCGTATCGCTGGGGTTGAACGCGACCATACATCTGCTGGTGCGGAGCCCAGTTCCACCCCTTCACAAACACCCGCTGACCGTTCACCTCCAGGGTATACGGCAGGGCATCGGGAGGTGCGCCCTCGTTGGGTATCGCACGCACGGTCCGTATACCGAAAGACACCTCGCGTTCGTCGGAGAGCGCCCCACCGCACCGCAGCTGTGTCTGCACGCGGTACAGCGGCTGATCACCCATGCCGTTGGGATACCACAGGCGGGGGTGATGCACCTCCAGCACGGCGTCTCGCACCGTCGTCGCTTCACCTTTCAGACTCAGTGGAAACTCCTCCGTGTGCAGCACCTTGTCATCCGGGTCGAGCAGACGCACCTGCAAGCTCCAATCGGCTGCCGCCGAGGGCACACTTTCCACCAGCGTGCGCACAGGTATCGTGGCTCGTTCTCCCTCTACCTTCAGGCGTACCCATACGTCGCCAATCCACGCTCCCTCGGTCGCAAGCAGATGCACACTCTGCCAGATGCCCAGCGGAACCAGCCTCGTGCACCAGTCCCAGTCATAGGCAAACCGCGATTTCCACACACGCGCCCGGCTCGTCCAGCCGATCTGCCCCTGCACCACGTCCACCGGCGGCTTGTGCCGAACCAGCACCACCAGGCCGTTCTCGCCCCCGAAGCGCAGGTACTCGGAGACATCGAACGCAAAAGGCAGAAACATCCCTTCGTGTTCCCCCAGCAGATGCTCGTTGAGGTAGACAGCACAGGCGTGATCCACCCCGTCAAAGTAGAGCCGAACATGCTTTCTCGCCCATTCCTGCGGCACCGCGAACGTCTTGCGGTACACCCAGTCGCGCTCGGAGAGCCACTCGCAGGCGAGGCTGTTCATGTCAGTGTAGGGGTGCGGAACGAGTCCGGCATCCAGAGTATCCGCAATCACATCGCCCGGCACGGTGCCGCGTATCCACCTGCCCCACGGCGGACAACCTGCAGGCGACCATCCCTCCCTCCAAGCCTGTCGCCACCAGAACTCGTGAGGCAATAAGGGTGCCAGGCACCAATCGTCTCCATCCAGACAGAGGCGCATCACACTCTCCCCCAACCTGTTTCGTGATAACCGTGAGCCAGATCTATCAGGGAGGGATTCGTGAACCAGCGGATGTTCACCTGCGTCATCATGTATGATGCCGTCGGGTCACGTGCTTTGACAGGCTGTTTATGCGGTGGTATACTGGTACTCGGTTAGTAAGGAAGGTGTTGCCCTATGCCTTTGTTGGAGCCTTTACCGGATGTACTGAAAGCCAGGTTCACCGACGAGCAGATTCGCCTAAGTGCATACACGGACATCGGTACGGATGGATTGTTTGGCATCCGATGGCTTGTTGTAACAGACGACTGCGTGCAGGTATATTCCCCCCCGCCCGGCTGGGTGCCACCCGTGCTCGGAAACGGACTGAACACGACGATTGAGCCTCCCGACGTGCAGTGCGATGTGGACCTGCCACTCAGTTGCATCTCTGAGGCTCAGCTGGAGAGCCTCGTGGGCTGTGGCGCGCTCATCGTGACACGTGATGGCAAGCCGCTGGAGCTGCTACGCTACTCGAATGCGCGCGCCGGCATTTTCGCAGAGGTGGCGCGGTATCTCTCCGCTGTGGCGAAACAGGAGCCTCCTCCGGAACCGGTCGAGCAGAAGCCCACGCACTGCCCCGTCTGCGGGTTCCGTCTGCCGGGCGACAGTCAGGTGTGCCCGCGCTGCTCGCGCAGAGGGCGAGTCATCTGGCGATTGCTGGAGTTTGCCAAGCCATACAAGTGGCAGCTGGTGCTGTCGGGATTTCTGATGCTTGTCAGCACTGCGCTGGAGCTGGCACCGCCCTACCTGACCAAGATACTGGTCGACTCGGTGCTGGTGCCGCGCCAGAACCTGCACCTGCTCGTGGTCATCCTTGCCGTGCTGGCGCTAACAAGGCTGGTGGGGGTAGGGCTGTCGATCTGGCGAGGGAGGCTGTCCGCGTGGCTAGGTGCACGACTGGTGTTCGAAGTGCGGGCGAGACTGTTCCAGCACCTGCAGTGGCTGTCGCTGTCGTTCTATGACAAGCGCCACACGGGCGCCATCATGTCGCGCATCACGCAGGACACCGGTGCGCTGTACGATTTCCTGGTGGACGGCGTCAGCTCGCTGATAGTGAACGTACTTCTGCTGGTGGGCATCACGGTGGTGCTGTTCTGGATGAACTGGCAGCTGGCAGCGCTGATCCTGCTGCCTACGCCGGTGGTGGTACTGGTGACCATCTGGTTCTGGAGGACGGTACGCCGGGTGTTCCACCAGTTCTGGCATCGGTGGTCTCGCCTATCCGCTACACTCAACAGCACGCTCTCCGGTATCCGCGTGGTGAAAGCCTTCGCGAAGGAGGGTGACGAGGTCGAGCGGTTCCAGCGGCGCAACCGCGACCTGATGAGCTCGGGAATGCAGGCGGAGATGATGTGGGCGACCTTCTTCCCGATGCTCAACCTGCTCACCAACATCGGCTTCTTCCTGGTGTGGGCGTTCGGCGGCTACGGCGTGGTGAGGGGCGACGTGCAGCTGGGCACACTGGTGGCTTTTCTGGGCTACCTTGGCATGTTCTACGGTCCCCTGCAGATACTCACCCGCGTCAGCCAGTGGTTAACCCGCACCTTCACCGCGGCGGAGCGCGTGTTTGAGATACTGGACACCGAGCCTGATGTGAAGGACGCGGAGGACGCCGCACCCATGTCGGAAGTGCGCGGTGAGGTGGAGTTCCGCAACGTCACCTTCGGCTACGACAAGCACAAACCGGTGCTGAAATACATCAACCTGAATGTGGATGCGGGCGAGATGGTGGGGCTGGTCGGACACAGCGGCGCCGGGAAATCCACCACTATCAACCTGCTGCTGCGCTTCTACGACCCGGACGAGGGGCAAATCGTGATTGACGGCGTGGATGTGCGCAAGATTCGCATGGAGGACTTGCGCCGGCACGTGGGCGTGGTGTTGCAGGAGCCGTTCCTGTTCCCGGGCAGTGTGCGCGACAACATCGCCTACGCGAAGCCCGACGCGACGCCCGAAGAGATTATTGCGGCAGCGAAGGCGGCAAATGCACACGATTTCATCCTGCGCTTCCCCGACGGTTACGACACGCAGGTGGGCGAGCGTGGTCAGCGGTTATCCGGTGGCGAGAGACAGCGCATCTCCATTGCACGCGCTATCCTGCACAACCCGCGCATCCTGATACTGGACGAAGCCACATCGCAGGTGGATACCGAAACCGAGAGGCAGATTCAGGAGGCGATCGCGCGGCTGGTGCAAAACCGCACCACGGTGGCGATAGCGCACCGTCTTTCCACCCTGCGTAATGCGCATCGTCTGGTGGTGCTGGAGCAGGGGCAGATGGTGGAGATCGGCACGCATGACGAGCTGATGGCGAAAGAGGGTGTCTACCACCGTCTCGTCACTCTGCAGAGCGAAATCAACAAGATACGAGCGGTCTAGCCTGCCTGTGAAGCTCTGGGGCACGGTCTCCCGTGCCCCAGTTATTCGCCATTACACCGACACCGTACCCAGTCTGACCTTCGCCTTGCGCGGCGGGTTCGCCAGAATCGCCGCGACCGCAATGGACAGCATCTTGGACTCAGCGGTATCTGCCCGGCTCGTCAGCACAACTCGTCCAGAACCATATCAGCGGAGACGGCGTACTCCAGGTCGTGGGCGATGGTATATATCCGTTCGGCGTCACCTATAAAAAGCGGCTGCGCCAGATTGGCATTCTGTGCCAGACGCAGCGCTTCCATTACTGAGTGCTCATGCGCGCAGGCTACTGCAACTCTATTTCGCTTCAGCCGTGCGGCGTCCTCGAGAATCTGGGCGAAATTGGTATAGCCCATAGGCTCCTCCTTGCTGCTCAAGCCGCTCTATCTACAGTATAACATAGATGGACTGACTCTGCCACCGGTTTTTCGCGGGCTTTGCTTAACGTTGCTTGCTTTTGGAGGAGCTGCTGCTGGAACGCGGGCGTCGGGTGGGCGTGCGCCGGCGCGTGCTGCGTCGTGGTTTGATAGGGGCGGGCAAAGGGTACTTCACCCGCACCCACACGATAAACACGACACACGCCGCGACGAACGCCAGCGCCCACCAAGTTGCCGGAGTCAAACCGCTACTGCCTCCTTCACCGCCTGCCGACATGCCGCGATATGCTCGGAAACCTGCTCGTCGGTCCAGTCGGGGTTGATGGAAACGAACACCGTCCGCGCGAGCACATCCAGCGTACGCGGGCACATGTCCGGCGAATAGTCCGTGCGCAGGTGCTGATTGCGCGGGTGGTTGAACGGGTTCATGTCCGGGTGATGCATCACGCGCTTCTGTAGAATCGGCTCCCAGTTGCTGTATACATGCTTGCCGCTATCGATAGGAAGCCAGCCGCCGACACCGGGCGCCTGTGCGAAGGTGCGCGCCTGGGCTTCAGAGTCGAACTGCAGCGCCACCACCACACCGCAATCGCCCTCAGGGTCGTTGTTCGGAGCCACGCGCAGTCCAGGTACCTCGCTCAGCTCCTGCTCGAAGCGTTGCCGGATGCGCCGCAGGTCGCTCAGGATGCCATCCAGGCGCCGGAGCTGCACCCGGAGGATGGCGCCCATCACCTCGGTAGCGCGCATCTGGAAGCCCAAAAAGACGGGGATCGTCAGTTCCTTCGCGTAAGGGCGAAACGCCGCACCGCCGTCGTGGTATACCAGCGCGCGCTCGTAGAGGGTGCGGTCGTTTGTGTTCAGCGCGCCCCCTTCCCCACACGAGATAATCTTGAAGTGGTTGAAGCTGAAAGCGCCGGCGTGTCCCCAGCTTCCCAGTCTCTTGCCCCGGTAGCTGCCTCCATCTGCCTGAGCACAGTCCTCCAGCACCAGCAGGTCATGCTCGCGGGCAATCTGCAGGATGGCATCCAGGTCCGCCGGTCGCCCTACCATGTGCACGGGAATGATTGCGCGCGTGCTCGGGGAGATTTTGCGCCGGACGTCCTCCGGGTCGAGGCTGAGAGTTTCATCTACCTCTGCGATAACGGGTATCGCGCCGACCGCCAGCACGCAGGTTGCCGACGCCATCCATGTGTACCCCGGCACGATGACCTCGTCGCCTGGACCGATGCCCATGCCTACCAGCCCACAAATCAGCGCAGCGGTGCCGCCACCGTTGATGCATAGTGCATACTGGGTGCCGATAAGCTGCGCCCACTCGCGCTCGAACTGGTCTACCTCGTGCAGATGCCCAACGACGCCGTCGCCCACGCGGAACAGATGCCCGCTGAGGATGACCTTGCGCAGTTCCTCTACCTCTTCTTCACCAATGCGATACATTATTACACCTCCGTGGTTTCGCTTCACACCGCGAGAATGTCGGGGCCCGCGCCCCGTACCGCCTGCTCGATGCGCCCGCTGGCAATCAGCTCGCCCAAGGTTGCGAAGTCACCCAGCCCGTTCTCGCGTACATGGGCGATGACCGAACCGATCAGGCGACGAGCATAGTCCAAATTATCTCCCACACCGTGTGTGTGGGTGAGCAACACTGCCACCTCACTCTCCTGCGCGATACGACTGACGTCCTCTTTCGCCAGAGCAAGAAACTCCGCTTCCCTCTGCCATGCTCCGCGCCATGTGTACTCGTTCAGGACGGGCAGTTCCACCACACCGCTATACCAGCGGAAGGGCGTATGCGGAATATCCGTCACCCAGCGCTGAGCGATAGCGCCGGGACGATGCGGAAGATGGTCGTAACCGGTGCCGCTGATGAACATAGCGGATTGATAGCGGATACCGACGCGTGCCAGCGCCTCGAACATCGGGCGGGAGATAGCACCGCATGGCGCGCGAAACGCGGTCGGCTGGACGCCAAAGTTCTCCTGCATCAGGGCAAGGCCCTCCTCGATTCGCGCCTGCAAACGCTCCAGCGTGTACCTTGGCATCAGCTCGTCGCGACGGCGCTCGAACTCCGGGATAAAATCGGGCACAATATCGGTGGCGGGCCAGTTGGGCGGACCGAATTCGAAGCAATCCTCATGGGTCAGCCCGTGCAACTGCAGGTCGTGCCCCCGTTCGCGCATCGCGTTCAGCGCCTCTATCCACTCGGGCGACATCGGTGCGCCATGCGGTTTGGGCACGACGAAAAGAGTCCCCCTAACGCCAAACGACTCCCAGCAGGCGCAGGTTTGGCGCATGGCGTCCACCACATCCGATCCGCCAGCGCCCACATCGTCCATAGTCCACACGTAATAGGTTGGCATTGGTACCCTCCGCGCTGTATCAGTGCAGGATTCTTTACGCTCGGCAGGCAGTCCTGCACGCGCCAGAATGGATGACGAGCAGACGATTGGGTCGGGACGAAGGCTGCAGGTGCGGCGCTCAGAGGGACCTGAAGCCACACGGGGTCAGCTCATCAGCAAACGTCAGAGGCACGTAACCTGAGCCGACGGTAGTAATGAGCATGTGCCTCCAATGGGCACTCGGGAATACGCCGCCGGAGTCGCTGGGGGATAGACTTATGCTCGGTACTTTTGTCGGACAATGGGGGCAGGAACCCCTGCCCCCTGAGAATGCGAGATTAATACGGATACCAGCCTTCCGATGCCCACTGTGCAGGCAAGCCATGCCGCACGTAGATGTTCCGGTACCACAGAATCTGTCCACGCGCCATTCCCTTGACGTGCCCGTCGGCGAAGACCACGTTGCAGATTCGCGTGTGTCGGTAGCGCGGCATCATGCCACAGCCTGCCCACGTGGCGTTTCCGTCACCGTCGTTCACCAGGTCGCAGTCTCGCTGAAG
>CAKZNX010000001.1 GCA_937132045.1 uncultured bacterium | reverse complement strand
CGCCCGTCCAGAGTGCCGTCCCATCCTTCCATGGGTTGAACGGCGAAGCGGTTCCCGACGGTGAAACCGTCCATCTGCAAGGGCTGAGACAACGGCGAGGCATCGCCGCGCACCGGCTCGCGGTCGCAGGGGATGGTCAGGTTCAGCTTTCGCAATGCATCGATAAAGGCGTCCACGCCAGGCAGGCTGCCAATCTTGACGTAATCGCTCATGTCTACCGCTCCAGAAACATCACCAGACACTTGCACGCGCCGCCGCTCTTGATGAATTCGCTCATGGGTATCGACACCACTTCGTAGCCGCGTCGTTCCAGCAGGTTTGTAATCAGAGGGCATCCCTCCGGCATCAGCACCGTGTTGCCAATCACCACGCTGTTGCAGGCGAAGCGCAGTGCCTCCTCTTCCACGACGTGCAGCGCGTCGAAGTGCTCATCGATAACCCGGTTGGCGTAGGTGTCGAATGCGCCAGGGTAATACACGACGGTGCGCCCATCCAGCACGAACAGGGCAGTGTCCAGATGGTACCATCGATCGCTGACCAGTTCGAGCGACAGCACCTCATGCCCCAGATACTCGGAGGCGATGCGGTGCGCACATATCTCTGTGCGCCTGCGGTAGCCGGCGAGGTAGCGTTCCCCAGCATACAGGATGTCGCCTTCGCCCTCGAATGCGCAATCGGGGGGCATGAGGTACACCGTGAACCCATGCTCTTCGAACCAGCGCCGAAAGTGTGGCTCCTCTGGCTGGCGCTCAGGATGCCGGAATCGGCTGAGCAAAACCGCGCGTTCACTTACCAGCAGACCCGCGTTTGCGGTGAAGACCATGTCGGGGCATTCCGGGGCGGGCGACAGCAGTTCCACCTGCGCCAGCTTCTGGACGTGACTGAACAGGGTCTGCCATTGCACGGCGGCGAGGGACAGGTCAGGCTGATTGTCGAGGTGCATCCACGCGTTGATTTCGTAGCGCAGGGCGTAATGGTCGGGTGGGCACATCAGAACGCGCGACATCGGCTTATTCCTCCCCGCAAAGCCGCTCCGCCAGTTCCTTCAGGAAGAACCCGCAGTCGGTGACAATTCCGAACGCCTGATGGGAACCTCTGTCGGTCAGCTTGATGACGGTATCCGCGTTGGCGTCCACGCAGAAGGTGGTGACGCTGGCAGGGAGAAGGTTCCCCGTGGCAATGGAGTGCAGGGTGGTGGCGACCATCAGCGCCAGCCCCACGTCGCGCACCGCCTCGCGCATGGCGTCCTGCGCTTTCAGCACATCGGTGATCACATCGGGCAGGGGACCGTCGTCGCGGATACTTCCCGCCAATACCAGGTTCACTCCAGCTACCACGCAGGCGTGCATGATGCCCGAGCGCAGGACGCCACGTTCCACCGCCTGACGGATACCTCCTGTGTTGCGGATCGTATTGATGGCGCGCAGGTGATGTTCGTGCCCGTGCGTCTCCGGTATGCCGGTATCCAGCGCCACGCCCAGCGAGGTGCCATACAGCGCCCGCTCGATATCGTGTGTAGCCAGGGCATTACCGGCAAACAGCACGTCGACCCAGCCCGCACGAATGATACGTTCCATGTACGGCGCCGCGCCAGTATGCACGATGGCAGGTCCTCCCACGAACAGCACCTTCTGTCCTCGGGATCTGGTTTCGCGGATAGCTCTGGCGACCGCCTGCACGATGCGCGTCTTGGGCTTCTCGATTGAGACCTCGCTGCCCATGAAGTGAAAGACGCTATCTGCTTCACGTCGGGGCATCGGGGTGACGCGCACACCCGCCGTGCCCACCACGAAGAGCTCTCCGGCACGCGCCCAGTGCAGGGGCACGCACTCCGCACGCCAGCCGCTATCGGTGCGGACGACGCGAATGCCGCAGTCCATCTCGATACGCTCGACAGGTATCCAGTTGCCCTCGATGCGTACGAAGGTCTCCAGATTGGTGGTGGAGTAGAAGCCTTCTGGGAAAACTCCGTCTCTGGGGGCAGGCTGCAGGGTGGCATCTTCCTGCGATATGACCGCTCCGTGCTGCTGTACCTCGTGCAGGGCGCGTTGTAGACTTTCCGCATCGGGGGCGCGTACCAGAATCTCGGCATGGCTAATCTGGTCGTGCGTCTTGCCGATTTCGAACCGGCGAATCTCGTAGTCCACGCCCTCCGCTACCAGAATATCCAGCACCTTCGAGAGCGTCAGCGAGTCGATGATGTGCCCGTCCAGAGTGATAATCTCGCTGTGCATCGCGTCCTCCCTCAGTTTGGCTGTGACTGGATCCACTCGTCCCAGTGCGTGGCACGGGCAAATGCCAGCAGGTTGTAGCGCGTCTCGAACTCGCTCGCCCGTGGCACATAAATAGACAAACCGCGGGACCGATTGACGCGGCGATTGCTGTGTGCTTCGGCAATCACTGCCTGCGACAGTGCTGTCTGCAAGCCATCGATGGCTTCTGTGAGCGCCTGCGATGCCGGCATCCGTGCCCGTAGCTGTTCCGAGTAGTCCCAGAGGTCTTTGAAGGTGTATTCCGTGTACGCCTGCGCGTTTTCCCGTGCGGCGGCAACCGCCGCACCGTTGCCCGGAGCGACCATCAGCAAAACCTGTGCCAGCCTGTCCGCCTTCTGCGCGACGCTCTCGAGCTGGGAAGCGTCCAGTGCCGACTGAGTGATGTTGTCGGTCGTGTTCGGGTTGTAGTGATTGATGGTCTGGTTCACAATCTGCACGGCGAGGTCTCGCGCGGAAATGCCCGGGTTCGATATGACCGGCGCCAGAATGCGGTGGTACGGGTATCCGGGCGCGGGCGGACTCTCCTCTGAGCCAACGATGTAGTCCGCCATGTTTCGAATTTCGTAAGCCACCTCCAGCATCTGCATCAGGGAGGCGTCGAAGGCGATGATGTTCCACTTCACCCCCACGCTCAGCGCCAGAGGCAGGTCCCAGATGCGGATGTGATTGCCCGTGTTGTCGTCGTAGGAGACACCTCTGGTGAGTACATTCAGCCGTTCACGGTATGCCCGCCAGCCGGCACCGTGGTTCCAGATGACCAGCAAGTACTTGCGGGCGGGGAAACTGCGCACGCCCCACTGCAGGAATTCGCGCAAAGTATTCGCGCTGCCCATGTCGACGCCCGAACCCATGTCGATCAGCAGGTTGGAGCTGACGGTTTCGGGGTCGTAGTCTCTGGTCACGTAATAGCGACGGGTGGTACGCCAGTCTCCATTGCTGGAGTCGTAGCCTGCGATGCGCTTCCACTGCACGACGATATTCACATCCGCGGTGGAGCCCAGCTGCTCCATCTCGTTCATGTCGTCCACGCTGTCGGGCTCGAGGTTATTGGCGGCGTTCATAAACACCAGTACGGTCCATTCGCGGGTAACGGTCTGCACGCCCACCGGCACGGAAGCCTGAAGCCCGAGGGTGTCCACCCGTGCCGTCGCCATGGTGCTGCCCGGCGCCAGCGCCCGCAGTACACCGTCGGACTGCAGGTTGACCACGCTTGCGTCGTCGGTGCTCCACTGCACGCTGGTCGCCGCTGGCAGCAGGATATACCGTCCCTGCGCGTCGAGCCCAAGTACGGATAGCGGAAACACCTGCCCGGGAACGAGATTGACAACGGCGGGCAGTATGGCAAGCGATACAGGGGTGCCACCGGTCGCGATGTTCAGGCGCTGGATGCTATCCGCAGATATCTGCACAGAGACTTCTCCCGCGCTCAGGGCTGTGCCCGCAGCGTTTGCACTGGTGTACACGGTTATTTGCAACCGGTACGTACCAGGTTGTAGCGGCACGTTCCACGCTGCGGAAGGGCTTTCCGACCGATTCAGCACCGCTTCCTGAACCAGTTTGTCGGCGTTGTAGAGCGTTGCCCGCACGGAGTGAGGCGCGGAACCATCACCGCGGTTGCCCGTCCACACCACCGTCAGCACCAGATTGCCCAAGCCCTGCGACGGCGGATTGGTGGAGCTGTTGAACATGCCACAACCGGTGAACAACAGCGGTAGCATCGATAGAAGCCAGAGAATTCGCCAGCGTAATCTCAAGAAGCGAAGACCTCCTCATCGCTCAGTTTGAATAGATGGACGAGCGCCGCTGCCAGACCGTTCCGCTCGATGGGCGGGGCAATCCAGTGTGCCAGCTCTTTGACAGCAGGCTTGGCATTGCCCATCGCCACAGCGTATCCCGCCCATTGCATCATTGGGATATCGTTGTTGCCGTCGCCGATAGCCAGCACACGCTCCCGCGGTACACCCAGCTGATAAGCCAGTCTCTGGAGTGTACGCGCCTTGTTGGCGCTCGGATGCATGAACTCCAGGTATTCGTCGTTGCTCTTGATGATATTCACTCGGTCGCCGAAGCGCTCGCAGAAGTGTTCGCGCAGACAGTCGGTGGTGTCCGGACTGTCGATCAGGATCAGCTTGGTGGGCGACTGCCCACGAAAGCGAGCCAGGCTCCCAACCAGTTCTATGACTGAACCGGTGCGCTGATGATACAGGCGCGACCAGTCGGTGTCCTCTTTCACGTACAGGCGATCGTTCAGGTAGTAGTTCAGGTGATAGCCCTCGTGCTCGCAGAATTGAACGATCTCGTCTGCGAAAGGGGCTGGCACGGTCAGGTGGAACCAGATGAATCCGTCGCGAGGGTGCTTGATCATGGCGCCGTTGTAGGAGAGTATCGGCGCGTTGAGCTGGGCTTCATGCCAGAAGCGTTCCGTGGCAGCGTGCATCCTGCCCGACGCAATCACCACGAATGCCCCTCTTTCGGCAACCACGCGCATTGCCCGCAGGTCGACAGGGGCACAGCGGTTGTGCTCATCTGCCAGCGTACCATCCAGGTCCACTGCCACCAGGTCAAACGGAAGGGACGCCATGCCACCTCGCTCAGATGTTACGGATTTGCCACCAATAGAGGATACGCTATTTACAGGGTGGAGTCAAGCGCAGCAGAGACGTTGGAGCGTCGCGCGCAGGGGTTTGCCTCGCCTGCTGGTGCAACGTCGGAGCCGTTACCACAAAGGCAGCAAAAGCCCGAGACTCGCAGCAGGAGCCTCGGGCGACATCAGCTCCGCAGGCTA